>CAITOG010000128.1 GCA_903893955.1 uncultured Actinomycetes bacterium | reverse complement strand
GAGGCGCTTCTCGACCTCGACCTCGACTGGCAGACCGTGGGTGTCCCAGCCGGCGCGTCGATCGACACGATGGCCTCGCATCGTCTGGAATCGGCAGAACAGGTCCTTGTAGGCCCGCGCCCACACGTGGTGGAGGCCTGGTCGTCCATTCGCTGTCGGCGGGCCCTCGAAGAAGACCCAGGGTGTCGCACCGTCTCGATTGGCGATGGAACGCTCGAAGACATCGTGGGCGCGCCAGCGCTCGAGCTCAGCGGCCTCGATCGCGACGAAATCGATCTTCGAGCTGACAGGGCGGAACACGAGCACTCTCCTCGGCGGGACGGAGCACACATCCTACCGGGCTCTCCCGCGCTGCCATGGTGCCCGAGCGGCGGGCTCTACGCTGCGGTGCCGTGAGCGACCCCATCATCTCGATGATCCCCTTCGACAGCGAGCCGGCAAGAGCATCACTCAGGCAGGCGAAGGCTGAGCTCGATCGACGCTACGGAGGGAGCTCCGATGGTGCAGAGCTCCCCACCGCTTCGTTCACGCCACCGAACGGAGCATTCCTTGTCGCCACCGTCGACGAGGAGCCCGTGGGCTGCGTCGGGGTGCGACAGGTCGCCCCAGCGGCGGGCGAGATCAAGCGACTGTGGGTCGACGCCCGGTTCCGACAACAAGGTGTCGCCACCATGCTCATGGATGCCGTCGAGGAGATCGCGGCCTCGTTGGGCTTCGAGCTCCTCGTCCTCGAGACAGGGTGGGCGCAGCCCGAGGCGGTGGCCTTCTACGAGTCGAAGGGGTGGCGCCGCGTCGATGAGCTGCCGGTGCCGATCGAGGGCCACCCCGCGGCCTACCGCTACGTCAAACCCTGAGGCTCAGAGGAACAGGGCGTCGACCCGATCAAGATCGAGCACTGCAAGCGATGGGACGATCACGTCCGCCAGCTGGATCTCCGGTGCTGCCGCGTCCTCATCCTCTGGCACCGCGATGCAGAACATGCGTCCCGCCTTGGCCGCCAGGACGCCCGCTGGAGAGTCCTCGAACACCACACAGCGCCGCGCGTCGACACCGAGCTGGGCAGCTGCAGTCAAGAAGACCGCTGGGTGCGGCTTGCCCCACCCCTCGTCCTCTGCTGAGCAGATGACCTCGAAGGCGTCGAGCAGGCCGATGTGGTCGAGGACCACACGGATCAACCGGTGCGGCGTCGACGAGGCGAGCGCGATCGGTCCCCGCGTCGCCATCGCAGCAACGGTCTCGACCGCCCCCGGAAGGATCTGGCCATGTGACAGCGTGAGCTCACCCACGCGATCGACGATCTGGCTCGCCACCTGGGCTGGAAGCGGCCCTTCCCAGGGGTAGCGAGAGAACCAGTGGTTCGTCACCTCGTCGACGAACATGCCCTTCGTCTCGCGAGTGTCGTCACGCTGCACGGGCAGCCCGAGCCCGCCGAAGATCTCGACCTCTGCCTCGTGCCAGAGCGGCTCTGAGTCGATGAGGAGGCCATCCATGTCGAAGATGGCCGCTCGAGGAGCGGCTGTCACGCCGCTCAGACCGGCAGCTGCGACTCGATCGCCGCCACGAGGGCGGGGTCCTCGGGCTCGACCTGCGGACGGAACCGACCGACGATCTTGCCCGACGGCGACACCAGGAACTTCTCGAAGTTCCAGGCCACGTCACCGGCATTGCCCTCGTCATCTGCGACGGCAGTCAGCTCGGCGTAGATGGGGTGCTGCTCGTCGCCGTTCACATCGACCTTCTCGTACATGGGGAACGTCACGCCATAGGTGGTCGAGCAGAACGTCTGGATCTCCGCTGCGGACCCTGGCTCCTGGCCGAGGAACTGGTTGCATGGGAAGCCGAGCACGCTGAAGCCACGGTCCTCATAGCGCTTCTGGAGCGCCTCCAAACCTGTGTACTGCGGGGTCAGGCCGCACTTCGAGGCGACGTTGACGATCAGGAGCGCCTTGCCCTCCTGGTCAGCCAGCGTGGTGTCCTCGCCGGTCAGGGTCTTGATAGGTGCGTCGAAGATGCTCATGGCGGCACTCTACCGGGGAGGGGACTCACTGCGCCCGGTGCGCTGTCATGCTGGGAGGCGTCCGAGCAGCCGTGCAGCGCACCGAGGAGGCCACATGAGGGCAGTGACGATCGTCGACGGCGACCTGGTGATCCAAGAGCGCCCCGATCCCGTGCCAGGTCCCCATGAGGTCCTCATCGAGGTGGCCGCCTGCGGGGTGAATGCCGCAGACCTGCTGCAGCGTCGAGGCTTCTACCCAGCCCCGCCTGGTGCGCCCGAGGACATCCCAGGGCTCGAGCTCGCCGGCACCGTGGTCTCGCTCGGCGACGGTGTGTCGACGGCCGCGCCGGGTGATCGAGTCATGGCGATCGTGGCTGGCGGCGGGCAGGCCACGCACGCTGTCGTCCACGAGCGCCACCTCCTGAGCATCCCGGACACCATCGACCTCGTCACGGCCGGCGGGTTCCCCGAGGCGTTCTCCACCGCCTTCGACGCCGTCGTCGCCCAAGGGCAGCTCACCGCTGGCGATCGGCTCCTCGTGACCGGTGCTGCAGGTGGCGTTGGGACAGCCGCCATCCAGCTCGGTGCTCGGCTCGGGGCGAAGACGGTCGCCTCGGTGCGTGACGCCACACGAGGCGAGGCGCTCATGTCGCTCGGTGCCGACCTGGTCGTCACACCTGATGAGGTGAGCGACCACGGCCCCTTCGACGTCGTGCTCGAGCTCGTCGGGGCGGCGAGCCTCGGCAATGGGGTGCTCACCTCGCTGGCGCCGCACGCACGCGTCGTGGTGATCGGCGTGGGTGGCGGCAGTCGCGTCGAGGTCGACCTCCTCG
>CAITOG010000127.1 GCA_903893955.1 uncultured Actinomycetes bacterium | reverse complement strand
GCATGCTCGACCAGAACGACTCCATCATGGCGTTATCGAACGCGTCTCCGACCGAGCCGAACGAGGGCATCAGCCCTGCCTCCCTGATCCGCTCAGTGAAGGACCAGGAGGTGAACTGACCGGATTCAACTGGTCGTCGCAACACCTTGATCATGGAGGTAGAGATGGGACGGCCAGCGGGTTGGATGAAAGAGCTGACGGGGAGATCTCCAATGAAGTCTCCAGGGGCGCCAGCGCTTCGTCGAGAAATCGAGCGGGAATTTTGGCGAACGATCGCCACAGGGATCACGGCTGAGGCTGCTGCTGCGGCTGTCGGCGTGTCACCGGCAGCTGGAGCCCGTTGGTTCCGCCAAGGTGGCGGGATGCCAACGATCGAGCTCACTCCACTCACCGGTCGCTACCTGTCCTTTGCTGAGCGCGAGGAGATCGCTCTCTCTCGAGCCCAGGGCCGTGGTGTCCGCGAGATCGCCCGCCACCTCGGCCGTGATCCCTCGACGATCTCACGTGAGCTGCGTCGCAATGCGGCTACACGAGGCGGCAGGCTCGAGTATCGAGCGTCGGTTGCGCAATGGAAGGCGGACCTCGTGGCTCGCCGCCCGAAGACTCCGAAGCTGGTCGCCAACGAGCAGCTGCACGACTACGTCCAAGAGCATCTCTCGGGACGCGTCATCACCACTGACGGTGAGATCCTGGGTCCGGAGGGTCCTGCCTGGAAGGGCCGCAACAAGCCCCATCGCCGCGACAGACGCTGGGTGAAGGGCTGGAGCCCCGAGCAGATCGCCCGCCGCCTGAAGGTCGACTTCCCTCATGATGAGGAAATGCGGATCAGTCACGAGGCCATCTACCAGGCCCTCTACGTCGAGGGTCGGGGCGCGCTCAAGCGCGAGCTGGTCACCTGCCTGCGCACCGGGCGGGCCCTGCGGGTTCCTCGAGCAAGGACCCGTCGGGTCACGTGGGCCCACGTGACCGAAGAGGTGATGATCTCGGAGCGTCCAGCCGAGGCTGACGATCGGGCCGTCCCGGGCCACTGGGAGGGGGACCTGCTCATCGGTCTTGAGCGCTCGGCCATCGGCACGCTCGTCGATCGCACGACGCGCATGACCATGTTGCTTCACCTCCCGCGAGAAGACGGCTACGGCACCATCAAGCCCTACAAGAACGGACCGGCCCTCGCCGGCTACGGCGCAGTCACGATGAAGAACGCCCTCGCCGCCAAGATGACGACGCTCCCAGAGCAGCTACGCCGCTCGCTCACCTGGGACCGCGGCAAAGAGCTCTCACGTCACGTCGACTTCACGGTCGAGACCGGCATCCCCGTGTACTTCGCCGACCCCCAGAGCCCCTGGCAGCGCGGCACCAACGAGAACACGAATGGTCTGTTGCGCCAATACTTCCCAAAGGGAACTGATCTCTCGCGCTGGAGCGCCGAGGAGCTCGAAGCCGTCGCTGCTGTCCTCAACAGCCGGCCTCGCAAAGTCCTTGGATGGAAGACACCCGCCGAGGCATTCGAGGAACACCTACAGTCTCTCAACGAAGCCCGTGTTGCGACGGCCGATTGAATCCACCCTGAGTGCCGTGATCAGCATGGACGATGCTGCCGGGCTTCGTCTGGCGCTGCTTGATCGCCATGTCGAGAGCGTTGACGACAAGCGTGGTGTCTTGGACCGAGTCGATCGACCAGCCGACG
>CAITOG010000126.1 GCA_903893955.1 uncultured Actinomycetes bacterium | reverse complement strand
GGCCGGGGTAGCGATGGCGGTCTCGCCGAAGGTGCGCTCGCTGGTCGTCATGGTCGTGCCCTCACGACGGCCTCAAGGTCTGTTCCGAGCGATGCGACGATCTCCACGTCCACCATCGTGCCAGCCTCCAGCGAGTCGGGCACGATGATCACGCCGTCGATCTCAGGCGCCTCTGCGGTGCTTCTGGCGATGCCAGGCTCATCGACCAGCACCGTCAGGATCGCACCGACCTTGTCGTCACGCTTGATGGCGGTGATCTGGTCCTGTCGCTCCGTCACCTCCGCCAGCCGCTCGGCCACCAGCGATGCCGGCACCTGCCCATCGAGGTCCTTCGCGTAGGTGCCCTCCTCTGGCGAGAAGGCGAAGAAGCCCGCCCAGTCGAGCTGGGCCTCGTCCAAGAACTCGAGGAGCTCGTCGTGATCGGCCTCGGTCTCACCGGGGTAGCCCACGATGAACGACGAGCGGAATGAGCTCGACGGCTCCGCAGCTCGGATGGCCGCGATCCGCTCCAAGAACCGCTCGCCACCGCCCCAGCGCCGCATCCGCCGGAGGTGGCTCGCCGAGGCGTGCTGGAGCGAAAGGTCGAAGTAGGGCACCCCGGTCGCCAAGATGGCCTCGATGAGCCCCTCGGTGAGGCCTGAGGGATAGAGGTACAGCAGTCGGACCCGTTCGATGGCCTGGGCCGCTTGGCCGACGAGGGACACGAGCGGCTGCACACCGGGCTGTCGCTCGTCGAGGACATCGAGCGCCTCGCCGCTTGCTCGCCGATCGAGGCCCCAGGAGGCCAGGTCCTGGGCGATCAACACCGCCTCTCGTGTGCCGCCGTCGGCCAGCGCCTCGATCTCAGCAAGGACAGAGGGGCCAGATCGAGAACGTTGATCGCCACGGAAGGAGGGGATGGCGCAGAACCCACAGCGCCGGTCGCACCCTTCGGCCACCTTCACGTAGGCCCACGGACCGGCCGCAGCTGTCCGTGGGAGCTCGAGCAGCGAGGCCTCGGCCCGGGTATCTGGCCGGCGGCCGATGGCCACCCGAACAGAGGCAGGCTGGATCAGGTCCTCGCCAAAGCCAGCCACGAGGTCAACCTCAGGCAGCGAGTCGGCGAGCTCCTGGCCATAGCGCTCTGCCATGCAGCCGGTGACCACAAGCCGAGAGCCTTGAGCGCGGATGTCGCTCAAGGCGAGGATGGTCTCGACGGACTCCTCTCGGGCGGCCTCGATGAAGGCGCAGGTGTTGACGACGACGAGATCGGCATCGGTGGGGTCGTCAGCCGCCACGTAGCCCTGCGCCGTGAGCTGGCCGACGAGCTTGTCGGAGTCCACCTCGTTCTTCGGACAGCCGAGGGTCTCAAGCCAGTAGCGACCTGCTGGCATAGGTGACACCCCTCCGGCTTCGTGAGCACGGCGCATCGGGCGATACGCACGCTCTGAGGGTAGTCACCCTTCTTGCGACGGTGCAGCGGGCCCATCGCAGCAATAGCCTGAAGGGAAGACCAAGGGGGATGGCATGGCGAGGATCGAGATCCCGGAGGGACGCGGGCCCGAGCTGCACCGAGTGTGGCTGCTGCGACCCGAGATGGCGGTCGGGGCAGGGGCGCTGGCCGATGCTGTCTACGAGCACAGCGAGCTCCCTGCTCGAGAGC
>CAITOG010000125.1 GCA_903893955.1 uncultured Actinomycetes bacterium | reverse complement strand
GTGACGAGTGCCGGCAGCCCGATGTCCTTGCCTGGTTCCACTCGAACTCGTCGGATCTGAGTGGCATCGAAAATCCCGTAGTCGACGTAGATGCCCTTCCCGCGGTACCAGTCAGTAAGAGGGCTTCCTTCATGCCAGCCACCTTGGGCGATGCTGGTGGTCCCCTGGTAGAGCTGATAGAGGGACGGCAGCGGTCGCAACGAGATAGCAGCGGCCAAGATCCATGGAGCGACGAAGAAGGAGATGGCGTAGCGCCTGGCTGCGGGCACGACTGCAATCGGAGCGCAACAGGCAAAGAACGCTGGGACCAAGAGTCGGGCGTGCAGGTAATCACCGCCGATGAGGGTGACGTAGATGGCATTGCTGACGCCCGCTATCGGGAGCGCCACAAATGCCCAGAACAGGGCGCGATTGCCACGCACTCGCCACAGTGCCGCACCGAGAGGGAGATATGCGCCAGCGAGAAGCAGGGCAGCCGGTACGAAGAGCCAGTATGAATTGACGAAGTTCTTCAGATACTCGATGCCGAGGTGAGGGTTGAGCCTGCTGCCTTCCTTGGCGAACGCCGTGTTGGCAACGAGTTCACCGAAGTAGCCCATTCGAAACACCTGATATGCGAGCGGAACGGACACTGCGAGCAGGACGATTCGAAGCCTCCCGGACCAAGTGCGGTCGGCCCATCCGACGATCAAGACGACCACAACGAAGATGGCACTATCGAGAAGCAACTCCGGGCGAATGAGCGGCCCAAGCCCAAGGATCACGATTCCGTACCAGCTCAATCGCAACTGAATCGTGCTCGACCACGTGGCCAGGATCGCGAGACAACCCCCCAGCCACAAGAAGGTGATCCCAGTCTCCAGACCGGACGACGCAAGGAGCCACACTGGATAGATGGCGATGAACACCAGCGCCCCGATTGGCAGGAGGAGCTTGCTCGGATCGATCTGACGGATCAATCGTGCTGAGCCCAAGATTGCGATCGATAACCCAGCAAGGGTCATGCCGATCCCCAGCGCCATCGAGGTCGCTTCGAGCGAGAAGGGCGTGAGGAGCCCGCCAGCTGCCAGCGAGAAGGTCCAGAGTGGCCCTGTGAAGACCTCCACCCTGTGACCAGCGTTGAAGACTGGTCCGTTGCCTGCCAAGAGGTTCTGGACCACATGGAGGTAGATGTAGGCGTCTTCGAACACGCTGCGCTTTCTCCACGCCGCGAAGCCCAAAATGGCGACTGGAGACGCGAAGAGCAAGAGCTGCGACCAATGGCGCCACCTTGCTCGTTGATCGAGCCGGCCACCGCTGTCAGATGCCGTGAACTCCGCTTCTTCGAGCTTCGATCCACGCACGCGGCCCACGATACATGGCACGGCCTCGACGAGCGGAGAAGAAGACCCGTCCCGAATGTCTCGGTAACGGAGTTGACCTCATCTCTCAGCGTGAGGAGCAGGTGAGGGAGGTGCGGTGTCAAACGAGTTGGCAACCGCAAGAGATGACCAGACGCTCGTGAGGTGAGGTCTCTCTGGTGGGGCTAGTAAGAATC
>CAITOG010000124.1 GCA_903893955.1 uncultured Actinomycetes bacterium | reverse complement strand
GGGCTCGTGAGCACAGCGGCATCGTCGCCGAACCACATCTCGCCGGCTCGAGGTCGAATGTTCTGACGATCGAGCAGACTTCCGATACGATCCAACACCGACAGTTCTCGACGGACCGGTCCCGTGGGGGGGACGGCATCCCGTTTTGGCGAGCTCACGACATCTGCCTAGCATGAGCCGCGCTCCGGCCCACGCTTGGCCGGGTCCTTAGAAGGAGGACACGAGGACATGGCATCAACCACGAACAACACGAAGCTGCTCGCTTGGGTGGAAGAGGTCGCAGCGCTGACCAAGCCTGACGACATCTACTGGTGCGACGGCTCTGCCGAGGAGTACGACCGCCTCTGCCAGCTGCTCGTCGACAACGGCACCTTCACCAAGCTCTCGGACGCCAAGCGGCCGAACAGCTACTACGCAGCGTCCGACCCGGGCGACGTCGCACGAGTCGAAGACCGCACCTACATCTGCTCAGCAGATGAGGGGGACGCTGGCCCGACCAACAACTGGCGTGACCCCGCAGAGATGCGCGGCGTGCTCAACGAGCTCTTCGACGGCTGCATGAAGGGCCGCACGATGTACGTGGTGCCCTTCTCGATGGGCCCGCTCGGCTCCGAGATCGCCCACATCGGCGTCGAGATCACCGACTCCGCCTACGTGGCGGTGTCGATGCGCATCATGACCCGCATGGGCCAGGGAGCCCTCGACGTCCTCGGCGCGGACGGCGACTTCGTGCCCTGCCTCCACTCGGTCGGCCACCCACTCAGCGAGGGTGAGGCGGACGTCGCCTGGCCCTGCAATGCCGACAACAAGTACATCGTCCACTTCCCTGAGACCCGAGAGATCATCTCCTTCGGCTCTGGCTACGGCGGGAACGCGCTGCTCGGAAAGAAGTGCTTCGCTCTCCGGATCGCCAGCGTCATGGCACGTGACGACGGCTGGCTCGCCGAGCACATGCTCATCTTGAAGCTGACCTCCCCCGCCGGCGAGACCAAGTACGTCGCAGCGGCCTTCCCCTCGGCGTGCGGCAAGACCAATCTCGCCATGCTCATCCCGACCCTGCCCGAGTGGAAGGTCGAGACCGTGGGCGACGACATCTGCTGGATGAAGTACGGCGCCGACGGTCAGCTCTACGCGATCAACCCTGAGGCTGGCTTCTTCGGCGTCGCCCCGGGCACCAGCATGCACACCAACCCCAACGCCATGCTGACAGTCGAGGCCAACTCGATCTTCACCAACACGGCCATCACCGCCGACGGCGACGTCTGGTGGGAGGGCATGAGCGACGAGGCACCGGCAGGGACCACCGACTGGCAGGGCAAGGCCTTCGACCCGGCATCAGGCAAGCCTGCCGCCCACCCCAACGCTCGCTTCACCACGCCGGCCTCGCAAGACCCGGCGATCGCCTCGGAGTGGGAAGACGCCGCTGGCGTGCCGATCTCGGCCATCCTCTTCGGCGGCCGCCGTGCCTCGGTCATCCCGCTCGTCTTCCAGAGCCGCGACTGGGACCACGGGGTCTTCCTCGGCTCGATCATGGCCTCGGAGACCACTGCGGCAGCAGCTGGTGCCGTCGGGAACCTGCGTCGGGACCCCTTCGCCATGCTCCCGTTCTGCGGGTACAACATGGCGGACTACTTCGACCACTGGCTCAAGGTCGGCGCAGCCGGCGACGAGGCCAAGCTCCCGAAGATCTTCTATGTCAACTGGTTCCGCAAGGACGCAGACGGCAAGTGGCTGTGGCCTGGCTATGGCGAGAACAGCCGCGTGCTCGAGTGGGTCTTCGAGCGGGTCGCTGGCCGCGGTGACGCTGTCGAGACGGCGATCGGCTACGTCCCGACCAAGGACGCGCTCAACCTCGAAGGCCTCGACGTCTCCGACGCCGACCTCGACGAGCTGCTCAAGGTCGACCCGGCCGACTGGAAGGCAGAGGTGCCACTGATCCGCGAGCACTTCGCATCGTTCGGCGACCGGCTGCCGGCCGAGTTGGCCGCACAGGTCGACGACCTGGAGCGTCGTCTCGGCTGAGCCGCGACGCACACCAGGTGGGCGTTGACGTCCACGCAGACTCACGACTCGAGCCGCCTCTCCCTGGGGCGGCTCGAGTCGCGCCAGCTGCGCTCATTGTCAGGAACGTCGGTGACGGGGTCGCCAGATCCGATTGAATCGACCGACGGCGTAGAGCAGCGCGCCCAGCCCTGCGATGACAGCGATCACGATGTCCCCGCTCACGAGCGGCATCACGATGGCGACGGGGATCAGCGCGCCGATCACCCACACCAGCTGTTGGCGGGTTGCGAACCTGGCGAAGGCGCGACCTTGCGCCGACGGCGGGATGTAGCGCTGCGTCATCGCATCGAACGAGGGCTGCCCGATCGCACCGGTGATGCCGACGAGGAGGGCCAAGGCCACCTGGATCCACATCCCACCGACATAGGCGGCGCCCACCGCGCCAACACAGACGAGCAGCAGCGCTGTGAGCAGCATCGACGGCTCCGCCATGACGCGGCGGAGCCTCGGAACGATCGAGAGACCGATCAGCGCGCCGATCCCGCTGGCGCCCAGTGCAACGCCGTAGAACCACAGTGCCGCGTGCTCTCGCCGAAGCCCGAAGGCGAGCATGAAGACGAGGAAGCCTGCGATGCCCCGCAGCAGGGAGTTCGCCGTGAGACCGAGCACGACCTCAGGGTGCGCGGAGCGCCGGAGCGCCTCGACGTCGGGGTCGACGTCCCACCCTTGGTCCCACGCTCCGCCGCTGGCCTCCCATGCGTCCTCGTCGACGTCGTCGCCATGGCCACCTGGATCGTCACCGCGTCGTCGGCCTCCCGGGAGGATGAGGCGAAAGCCAGCAATCGCTGCGGCAGCGAAGACGACCGCCGTGAAGAGGAGCACTGCCGGCGAGCCAAGCGTCTTGAGCAAGATGACCCCCGGCACCGACGCCACGAACCCAGCCAGCGTCCCAAGCAGCGTGAGCTGCGCGTTCCATCCCGCCAAGCCGTGCGTCGACCCTCCCTCAACCTCGTAGACGGGCGGCTCGGTGAGGTACCTGTCGGCTGCGCTGTGCTCATCTCGCCCTGGATCGTCGCCGTGTCCGGGGCCCACATCGATGGACGCAATCTCCGGCACCAATGCCCCCCTCGTCACCAGGTAGAGCTTCGAGAGGACGAGGATCAAGAACGCCTCAGGGAACAGGGCCAAGCTGTGGATGTCGCGAGCCATGAACGGGCAGAGCGCGGCGCGACCCACGGCCGAGAAGACGACCATCGCCCGACGGGACCCTCGTGACCGGTCGATGAGAGGGCCGAGGAAGGGCGAGACGATCGCAAAGGGTGCGATCGTCAAGACGAGGTACAAGAGCACCTTCGACTTCGCCTCAGTCGGAGAGATCGAGAAGAAGAGGGAGCCAGCCAGCGAGATGGTGACCAGCGTGTCACCAGCGAGCATCAGCACCTGGACGAGGGCGAGACGTCCGAACGGGGTGTCCTGATCGAAGAGGTCCTGGAGTGCCTCTGCTGCAAGGGTCCTGAGCCTCACGATTCGAGCTCGGACGGCCATAGGCCCACTCTACGATGCACCCCTCGCACGCTGGCTGCCCCTGACACAGCTGCGGCAAGGGATCAGTACGCTCCACTTCCGTGATCACCGCCGTCATCCTCGTCCCAGGCCTCGGTGCCGCCATCGGCCTGAGCGCGCTGGTGGTCATCGCCGTGATGGCCGTCGCCTTCATCGTGGGGCGCATCGCCAAGCGCTATCGAGACATCGACGTCTTCTGGCCGCTCGGCTTCGTGGCGGTGGCGGTGTCGGGCTTCCTCTGTTCGGCCGGCAAGCCCGGCGCAAGCAACGTCCAGCGAACCCTCCTGCTCGCCTTGGTCGCCATCTGGGGACTTCGGCTGGCAGCGCATCTGGCGTGGCGAAGCCGAGGCCAGGGCGAGGATCCTCGCTACACGATGATCCTGCGAGGGGCCAAGGGCCGCAGCGAGGTCCTCTACGCACTCAAGGTCGTCTACGGACTCCAGGCAGCACTCATGTTCTTCGTCTCGCTCAGCGTCACCGTTGGGATGTTCGCTGGCAAGCCAATCGTCGCTCTCCAAGTCGCCGGCGCAGCAGTGTGGCTGGTTGGCTTCGCCTTCGAGTCGATCGGCGACCTCCAGCTCTCTCGCTTCAAGGCTGATCCGGCCAACGCCGGCAAGGTGATGGATCGAGGTCTGTGGGCATGGACCCGCCACCCCAACTACTTCGGGGATGCCTGCTGCTGGT
>CAITOG010000123.1 GCA_903893955.1 uncultured Actinomycetes bacterium | reverse complement strand
GTCCCCACGACCGACATCGACAAGCCGGTCGCCGATCCGATCAGCGCCACCCAGCTGGCTGTCCTCAACGCGAACTGCGAAGAGTTCGGCATCACCTGCTACCCCATGGGGAACAAGAACCAGGGCATCGTGCACGTGATCGGGCCGGAGCAGGGTCTGACCCAGCCAGGCATGACCATCGTGTGCGGCGACAGCCACACATCGACCCACGGCGCGTTCGGCGCGCTCGCCTTCGGTATCGGGACGAGTGAGGTCGAGCACGTGCTCGCCACGCAGACGCTGCCCCAGAACCCACCCAAGACGATGGCCATCGAGGTCGAGGGCGACATCCCCGCCGGCGTCACCGCCAAGGACATCGTGCTGGCCATCATCGGGGAGATCGGGACCGGCGGTGGCATCGGCCACGTGATCGAGTACCGGGGCTCGGCCATCCGAGCCCTTTCGATGGAAGGCCGCATGACGGTCTGCAACATGAGCATCGAAGCAGGAGCACGAGCAGGGCTCATCGCCCCTGATGAGACCACGTTCGAGTACCTCCGTGGGCGCGATCACGCCCCTGACGCCGATGCGTGGGACCAGGCGGTCGCCTACTGGAGCTCACTGCCTACTGACGAAGGCGCGACTTTCGACAAGGTGGTCCGCATCGACGCCACCACGCTGGTGCCGCACGTCACCTGGGGCACCAACCCGGCCCAGGTGGTCGGAATCGATGCTGTCGTCCCAGGTCCAGATGACTTCGACACCGACGCCGAGCGCGAAGCCGCTGAGCGCGCCCTGGCCTACATGGGCCTGCGTGCTGGTACGCCGATCAAGGATGTCACCGTCGACACGGTGTTCCTCGGGTCCTGCACGAACTCTCGCATCGAGGACCTTCGCCTCGCTGCGTCGATCCTCGAAGGGCACACGGTCGCCGCTGGCGTTCGGGCACTGGTGGTGCCCGGCTCCCACCGGGTCAAGGAGCAGGCCGAGGCCGAGGGCCTCGATGTGATCTTCAGCCAAGCGGGCTTCGAATGGCGAGAGCCCGGCTGCTCGATGTGCCTTGCCATGAACCCCGACAAGCTCAGCCCAGGCGAGCGATCGGCCTCGACATCCAACAGGAACTTCGAAGGCCGACAGGGCCGGGGCGGTCGAACCCACCTCGTCTCCCCTGCGGTCGCCGCAGCTACTGCTGTCCTGGGCCACTTCGCCACACCGGAGGACCTGCCACGATGAAGCCCGTCACCGTCATCACCGGACGCTGCGTCCCACTCGATCGCTCCGACGTGGACACCGATCAGATCATCCCCTCCGACTGGCTCAAGCGAGTCGAGCGCACAGGCTTCGGCGCCGGACTCTTCTCGGAGTGGCGAGATGATCGGTCGTTCGTCCTCAACGACGAGGCCTACCAAGGTGCGACGATCCTGATCGCCGGCGAGAACTTCGGGACCGGGTCCTCTCGAGAGCACGCTGTGTGGGCGCTGACCGACTACGGGTTCGAGGCAGTCGTCTCACCTCGGTTCGCAGACATCTTCCGCAACAACTGCACGAAGCAGGGGCTGCTCCCCGCCACCGTGGAGCCAGAGGTCGGACGGGCCCTGCTCGAGGCCGTTGCGGCCGACCCGTCGCTCGAGGTCACCATCGACGTCGCTCGAGGCACACTCGAGGCACCGGCGATCGGTCTGGTCGCCACCTTCCCTCTGGATCCGTTCACCCGGGACCGGATGCTCAACGGCTGGGACGACATCGGGTTGAGCCTTCGCTACGAGAGCGAGCTCGAGACCTACGAGACCCAGCGACCGGCCTACAAGCCGACCACCCGCTAGCGCAGATCAGTCGACGTCGACGTCGACGAGCTCGAAGGCTCCGACATCGACGAGACCCTGGTCGGTCAGGCGCAGCTCCGGGATCACCGAGAGTCCGAGGAAGCTCAGGTGCATGAACGGAGCGGCGATGGTCACCCCGAGCTGCTTCGCTGCCTCGACAAGTCGCTCCAGCCCTTCGGCCACCACAGGGGCTGGCTGATCGCTCATCAGCCCACCGACGGGCAGGGCAAGCTCTTGGATCACGACGCCGTCATCGTCCACCACCACCTGGCCGCCGCCGAGCTCGTGGAGCCGACCGATCGCAGCCGCCATCGCGTGAGGCCCTCTAGGTCCAGCAGCAGCCACCGCCATCACGTTGTGCGCGTCATGGCCGACGGTCGACGCAAAGGCACCATGTTCGATGCCGAAGCCACTCACCCACCCCAAGCCGATGCGACCCGTCGAGAGGTGTCGCTCAACGACAGCGAGTCGGGCGGCCCCGGACGCCGGGTCCGTCGGATCGCCGGTCAGCGACGCCGTCGTCAAGGACCCGTCAGCGATCCCGATGATCCGCGCGCGTGCGCCAGGTGTCGGGTCAAGGTCGAGTGCTGTGGCGCTCGGCGGCTCAGCCAAGGTGACCGAATCGCGCATCCACGCGGGAGCCGGTGCGGCCGGCACCGCGCCGGGCACGATCGCTCCGTTGAGGGCCACAAGTCGGCCAGCCTGGTAGACCGCGGCGGGCCGAACACCCGCCAGCTCGTCGAAGATGAGGACGTCGGCCTGGCTGCCCGGGCTGAGCTGCCCGAGGTGGTGGAGACCGTGGTACTCGGCTGGGTTCAACGTGGCGAGGACCAACGCATCGATCTCGTTGACACCGTTGAGGATCGCCAGGTTCACGCAGTCGTTCAGGTGCCCAGCAGTCATGAGCGTGTCTGGCTCCCGATCGTCTGAGCACAGCGCTGCGTGCGTGGTCCCATGGCGCAGGACCGTCGGGATCAGATCGACCAGGTTCTGGCTCGCTGAGCCCTGGCGGATGAAGATCCACATCCCCTTCGCACGCTTCTCCTCCGCTTCCGCGAGCTCTGTGCACTCGTGATCGGACTCGACGCCAGCCGCGAGGTAGGCATCGAGGGCACGACCCAGCACGCCAGGTGCGTGCCCGTCGACCCGCGACGAGCCAGCTGCGCGAATCCGAGCGAGCATCTCAGCATCACCGCTGATCACGCCCGGGAAGTTCATGACCTCAGCGACACCGAGTGCCCCGTGGTCATCGATCAGCGACGCGACATCATCGTGGTCGAGGAAGGCCCCCGGCGACTCGAATGGTGACGCGGGCACGCAGCTCGACGCGGTGATGCCGAACGTGAACGGCAAGCGACTCGCCGCCTCAACGAGCGCCGCGACACCCGGGATGCCGAAGACGTTGGCGATCTCATGAGGATCAGCGGCGACCGCCGTCGTGCCGAGCGGCAGCACCGTGGCGACGAACTCATCGACCCACAGCTTCGTCGACTCGAGGTGCATGTGAGGATCCACGAAGCCCGGCACCACGGCCGCTCCAGCGACATCACGCACCTCATGCGCCTCACGAGTCCCCCACCCTGCGACCATGCCGTCGGCGATGGCGAGGTCTGTGGTGATCCACTCCCTCGTCACAGGCGACAGGACGCGACCTCCTCGCAGGAGGAGGTCAGCGGGCTCATCTCCTCGAGCGACTGCGAGGACTCGTTGGGTTGCCTGTCGTCGTGCCATGGCCCAAGCGTAGGGCGATCATGTGGCTCAGCGATCTGGGCTGATCCGGTACTTCGTCCACCCAGTCGCCGGCACGCCACCGAGGCCGTCGTAGAGAGCGATTGCCCCCTCGTTCCAGTCGAGCACTTCCCACTCGACCCGCCCGGGGCTCCGACGGCGCAGCTCTGCCAGCAGCGCCGACGCCACGCCGCGTCGACGGGCGCTGGGCGCGACGAACAGGTCCTCGAGCCACACCCCTCTGCGTCCGAGGAAGGTGGAGAACGTCCAGAAGTAGAGCGCAATCCCGACGATCGCTCCGTCGAGCTCCGCCACGATGACGCTGGCCGGCGAGGAGGGCCCGAAGAGCTCCGACGAGAAGTCGTCGATGGTCACGACGAAGCTGTCGGTCATCTCCTCGAACTCCGCCAGCTGACGAACGAGGTCGAAGATCGCCTCGACGTCCGCTTCTGTGGCGTCCCTGAGCGAGACCTGGCTCACCGTGCTCTGTTGGCTGCCGAGATGACCGCCCTGAGCGACGCATCCAGGATGGACGAGTCCATCCCCACGCCCCACCACCGGCGACCGCCAGCATCCTCGGCCTCGACATAGGCGACAGCGGATGCCGACGAACCAGAGGTCAGTGCATGCTCCGAGTAGTCGGTCACCTCGAACGAGATCCCAACCTCTTGAGCGAGACCTGACAAGAGCGCGTTGATGGGGCCGTTGCCCTCTCCCTTGACGGTCACGTGCTCACCGTCAACGAGCAGCTGTGCGAAGACCGTGGTCTTCCCGGACCCAGTGGTCACCTCGGTGGAGAGCAGGCGGATCGGCGCATCAGCCGGGAGGTAGATCCCCTCGAAGAGCTCCCAGAGCTCATCGGGCTTGATCTCGGTGCCCGACTCGTCGGTGATCTGTTGGACAGCGCGACTGAACTCGACCTGGAGGCGGCGGGGCAGATCGAGTCCGTACTCGGTGTCCATGAGGTAAGCGACGCCACCCTTGCCCGATTGGCTGTTGACTCGCACGATCGCCTCGTAGCTCCGGCCCACATGCTTCGAGTCGATGGGCAGATAGGGAACCTCCCAGACCTCGTACTCGTCGCCGATCGCCGACATCCCTTTCTTGATGGCGTCTTGGTGCGAGCCAGAGAAGGCGGTGAACACGAGATCGCCGGCGTACGGGTGGCGTGGGTGCACCTCCATGCGGGTGGCGTACTCAGCCACATGTCGGACCTTCTCGATGTCGGTCACGTCGAGCTCGGGATCGACCCCCTGGGAGAACAGGTTCAGCGCCAAGGTCACGATATCGACGTTGCCAGTCCGCTCACCGTTGCCGAAGAGCGTTCCCTCGACGCGATCCGCACCAGCCAGGACCCCGAGCTCGGCTGCGGCCACCGCTGTGCCGCGATCGTTGTGCGGGTGGAGCGAGATGATCACCGACTCCCGGTTCGAGATCGTGCGACCGAACCACTCGATCACGTCGGCGTACAGGTTCGGCGTGAAGTGCTCCACGGTGCCAGGCAGGTTCAAGATCAAAGGTCGCGCCGGGGTGGGCTCGATCACATCCATCACCGCTTCGCAGATGGCCACCGCGTTAGCTGGCTCGGTCCCGGTGAAGCTCTCAGGCGAGTACTCGTAGAAGACCTCGGTCTCAGGGATCGTCGCTTCGAGCTCACGGCACAGGCGTGCGGCCGACGTGGCGATCTCGATGATGCCGTCCATCTCCTGGCCGAACACCACGCGCCGCTGGAGGGTGGAGGTTGAGTTGTAGAAGTGGACGATCGCTCGTCGTGCGCCCCGGATCGCCTCATAGGTCTTCTTGATGAGGTCCTCCCGGCACTGCACCAGGACCTGGATCGTCACGTGCTCAGGGATCCGGTCCTCCTCGATGATCTGGCGCACGAACGCCAGGTCAGTCTCAGAAGCAGAGGGAAACCCCACCTCGATCTCAGTGAAGCCCATCTCGACCAAGAGCTCGAACATCGCCATCTTGCGCTTCGGATCCATTGGCTCGATGAGCGCCTGGTTCCCATCTCGCAGATCGACGCTGCACCACCTGGGCGCCGCCGTCAGCTTGGCGTCGGGCCACGTGCGGTCAGGGAGCTCGAGCGGCACGATCGGTCGATAGCGGTCGTGGGCCATCGCCCCCGTCACCTGTCCGGTTCTCGTGGTCATCTCTTCACCCTCTTTCGACCTCTGCATCACCCTCGACGAACGGCCACCTGCGCTGCCCCAACAAAAAACCTCCTGGCCACAAGGGCGCAGGAGGTTCCAAGCGAGCGCATGTGGCGCTCGCCGCTAGAGAAGCAGGAGGACGGTCGTTGTCATCACTGAGGACAATGCTAGCGGTTCGAGAACGTGCGTCAACCGTCGTCTGGCTACGATGGGCACATGGCTCGCACGATCAAGCTCATCATCATCCTCGCCCTCGTCGCTGCAGTGGCGTTCGTCATCGCACGACTTCGCTCGAGCACGGCGGCGTCTGCAGGACTCGATGGGGAGGGCGAGCTCGCCGGGAGTCTCGACACCTGGCCCGAGGTCCCGGTCAAACAGGTCGCCTGACCTTCACGGGGCTCGACCCCGCCCCGTTCGCTCAGAGGCTGATGCGGTGGAGGTCGAGGATCCCCTCGTTCGAGCGGAGATCTTCCATCACGGCATCGGGCACCGGACCGACCGTCGAGAGGACCATGAGTGCCGTCGAACCGACGTTGCTCGGCCCGACCGCCATGGAAGAGATCGAGACGTTGGCTGCACCGAGGCTTTGACCGACGACGCCGATCATCCCTGGACGATCATCGTTGCGCACCACGAGCATGTTGGCGGACGGTGGCACCTCGACAGCGTGGCCATCGACGCTCACCACCCTCGGCTCGACGCGCGTCCCGACACCCGCCAGCGTGCCGACGACCTCATGGGCGCCAGATCGCAGCGTGATCAGGTTGACG
>CAITOG010000122.1 GCA_903893955.1 uncultured Actinomycetes bacterium | reverse complement strand
GCTGCCGAGCTGCTCGGCGAGCGCGTCGAGATGGGTCGTCAGATCAGGGCTGCCGCTCTCCTCGCTCGCCTCGATGAGCACGACGCAGTGGGGAAGTGCCGTCCCTGCTGCTGCGAGCTCCTCGAGGGCCAAGAGCGCGGCGAAGAGCGCGTAGCCATCGTCGGCCGTGCCGCGACCGAAGAGGAGGTCGCCACGCCTGACTGGCGTGAAAGGGTCGAGCCCTGGTGACCAGTCGCCCAAGGGGGGCTGCTTGTCGAGATGCCCATAGATGAGCACGGTCCCGGTCGAGGTGGGGCTCGTCCCAGGGATGTCGACGACCAGTGCAGGGGTGGCGTCGCCTGCTCGGCTCGTCGACACCTTGAGGCCATCGATCGATCGAGTCGCAGCCCAGCCGGCGAAGAGGCCGATCGCCTCCTCGATGGCTCCGTGCTCGCGCCAGTTGGCATCGAAGTCTGGAGAGAGGCACTCGATGCTGACGTACTCGCACAGGGCCTCAAGCGCCGCGGCCTCGAATCGGGCCATGAGGGCGGGGAGCGTCGGTTTCATCCATCGCACGCTATCGGGGCAGGGTGCCGCCTGACTCCCGGGCGACGTCGACCGCCCGCCAGCAGTACCACGCGACCGAGCTTCGAAAAGGGCGCAAGTCCTCGCCACGAGGCTCGAGGTCTCGTGGCGAGAGCGCGTCCGCCTCGCCCTTGAGCAGGGCCCAGCCATTGCGGACGCCGAGATCGCCGACCGGCCAGATGTCGTGGCGGCCGAGCGCACCCATCAAGAACATCTCCGCGGTCCATCGACCGATCCCTCTGACCTCAACGAGCTGCTCGATCACTTCGGCGTCCTCGAGGCGGGCGAAGCGGGCGAGCTCGAGCCGGCCGTCATCAACCCGAGCGGCGAGGTCGAGCAGGGCGACTTCCTTGGCGCCAGAGACACCACAGGATCGAAGCTCCCCTTGGGGCAGCGACAAGATGCCTGAGGGGCTCACGGAGCCATCGAGCCGTTCGGTCACGCGTCTCGTGATGGTCGCAGCAGCTGCCCCGGCAAGCTGCTGATGGAGGATGGCGGTGGCCAGGCGCTCGAAGCGGTCGGCGACAGGAATGGCCCGTCTCGATGGTGGCGGTCCCACTAGCTCGATCAAGCGGGCGAGATCGTCGTCTCGCGCTGCCAACTCTGCAGCGATCGCCGTTGGTGTCGGTCTCGTCACCGAGTCGAGGCTAGATCACTGAAGGTGCGGCGATGCCGCTCGGGAGGCCGTCAACGTCACCTGTCACGTCGAGAACGATCTCACGGACAGCTCTCGACGGCGCTGAGGGAAGGCCGTGGCGTCGAGCAACCAGGCCGACTGTCCGGCGGGGGAGCCCCTCGATGTCGAGGAGGCGGAACGACGATCGCATGTGCTCGGGGACCGCGGTCGCTGGCATGATCCCTGGCCCGTAGCCATCGAAGACGAGCGAGGCGAGGGTCCTGAGGCCGTCAAGCTCGAGAGCGGGGGTGAGACTTGACGCGGCATCACCGAGCGCCTCATCGATCTCCTCCCGAAGTGCCGTGCCAGGGAGCGGGAGCAGCATCTCGAGATCGGCGAGGACGCTGATAGGCAGGAGCTCGCTGCCGGCGGGGTAGGCCAGCGAGAGCGGATGGTCGATCGGCACGACGAGGACGAGCTTCTCCTCGAAGAGTGGCGTCACTGCCAGCTCGGGCGCCTGGACCGGGAGCGTCAAGATGGCGAAGTCGAGCTGGCCGAGCAGCAGCTGTGGCTCCAACGTGGTGGTCGTCCCTTCGGTGACGCGCAGTACGATGCGTGGATAGCGGTCTCGGAGTGCGGCGAAGGTGCGAGGGATCAGCCAGCGACCCGTGGTGCCGATCATCCCGACGCG
>CAITOG010000121.1 GCA_903893955.1 uncultured Actinomycetes bacterium | reverse complement strand
CGGACCGCCATCGATCACCGCGCCGGTGATCGGGTCAGGCGCGTCCGCCACCACGGCTTGGAGGCGACGGTCGCTCAACGTCGCGTCGTAGCCGACGAGCAGCGCCACGTCGGCCCCGTCAGAGTGGCCGACCACGCCCACCCGCCCGGGGATGACGTCATGGTGGGTTGCGTCTGCCTCGATCTGGCTGATGACGAAGGACACGTCGGCCGCTTCATCAGCGAGGTGCGAGCGATCGAGAGGGAAGCCCCGTGCCGGGTCCTCGAGTGGAAACGACGGCGCAGCGACCACGAAGCCTCGGGCGGCGAGCTGGTCGAGGTAGCGCTGATAGGTGGCCGGGCCCACTCCGTACCCGTGCACGAAGACCACCAGCGGCCACGGGCCCTTGGTGGCCGGCCTGACGATCGTGGTGGGGAGGCTTCGGGTCGCTGTGAGTTGCTCGCCGTCCAAGACCACTGGTCGTGAGGTGTCGACGAGCGAGATGGTCGAGGCCGTCGTGGGAAGATCGAGCGGGGCTGGCGAGGTGGCTGCTCGCACGGGGGTGCTCGTCGGGTGCGGGGCGCCAGCGTGGGGCGCCGACGAGCAAGCGGCCAGCACGAGACCGGCGATGAGGATGGTTGCGGTGCGGCGGACCATCGTCCAATGGTGGCCCACAACCAGCCCAGGCGGGGTTCAGATCAGTTCGGTGAGGGCCTTGATGGTCAGGTAGGCGGCGAAGGCGACGCAGATGGCGATCGTGATGGTCGTGCTCTGCCTCGTCATGAAGCCGTTCATGCGCTGGAGCGCTGGCTGGGCGCGAGATCCCGCCACGGTCACGATCGCAGCGGGGATCCAGACGACCATGAGCGTGATCACGAGCACGATAGCCAGGCAGAGCGCCTTGTCCTGTGGCGACACCGAGGACTTCGAGATCGCGCGGAATGCCGGGAGGTACAGGACCAGCGACGAGAAGTTCGTGACCATCCCGACCGCCCCGGCCACGAAGAAGGTCCTGGTGGGTGCGCCGTCGAGGCGCTCGAGCAGGGTCTTCTTGCCTGGTGGCGGCGTAAGCGCGCGGCGTCGCCAGGTGCGCAGCGCCAGCCAGGCCAGCAGGCCGGCGACGAGCAGATCGATCGCCCCGTCGACGTGGGGGTGCGGGCGATGGTGGGGAAGGGACGTGCTGAGCAGCAGGCCGGCGACCGAGAAGACCAACAGGATCGCCAGGCTGCCGGCCGCCACCAGCCAGGCCCGGACCTTGGGCGAGTGCGAGGACGTCAGCGCCAGCATCTCGATCCCGAAGAGGATCGGGCTGACCGCAGCCCCGAGGGCCAGCGGGATGACGGTGGCGAGGAGGTGGCTCATGGCCACCTCATCCTCCCACCGTCATCCAAGCGTCAGCCGACCGAGTGGTTGTTGAGCTGCGTGTAGTCGCGGCACGGCTCGCCACGCAGCGAATTGCATGCCGGCAGCGCTGCCGGGGCAGTGACGCCGCTGACCTCGTTGACCACCAGCTTCGACAGGGTGGCACCGCCGAGGTCGACGGTGTCGGTGTAGGGGTTCGCCGTGGGGACCAGGTCCTGGAAGGTCCACGACGGGCGATCGCCACCAGGGGCGGAGATCACGATGCGCAGCTTGGTCCCGGCCCTGAAGGTGTGGGCGATCGGATCGATCGGGATCCGCACCGTCGTGTACGAGCTCGGCGACAGGTCCTCCTGTTTGTCAGCAGCAAGGAACGTCGGGATCGGGTCGAGCACGGTGGAGGCAGCGGTGAGCGTCCGGTTCGAGGTCTCGAGGAAGCCGGAGGTGACGTACTCCTCCTTGGGCTGGTCCCCTGGCCGGACCTCGGTGACCGTCACCTGCAGGTCGCTGACCGGGTTGGTCGACTTGAGCTGAAGGTCGAGGCTGGCCGGACCGACGATGGTCGTGTCGCTCGCGAACGCCGAAGTCTCGAAGGCGATGCCATTGGCCGACGGCACGGTCGTCCAGTTGTAGTTGGGCTGCGCGCTCCAGATGCCGTTGCCGCCGTTGCCCATGCTGGTGGTCGGGCGGGCGCCCGGGTCCGGGGTGAAGCTGGCGGAGGTCTCCGCGTTCGGCTGGGTCGTGCTCAGCTGGCCGCCATCACCGAGGTAGAGGTTGGTCACCTGACCAGCAGGCGGCCACGACGAGAAGTCGGCGGTGTAGGTGGGGGCGATGGTGCCCGGGCCGAGCGAGCTCGCACCGGAGTCGAAGAGCACTCGGACGAGCGGGGTCTTGGCGGTGAACTTCTTGGCCGCCGCTGTCACGTTGGGGGCGTTCGTGAATCGAAGTGCCGGTGCCGGCTGGGCCTTCGCTCCGGCGCCGGTGCCGGCGAACCCGAGCCCTGCCTGACCGATCAGACCCGGCTGCGTCGGGACCTTGTTGGCCACGAAGATGTCGAGGAACTCCAGCCAACGGCTGGCGGTGGCTGGATCGAGCGAGTCGATGTGGTCACCGTTGACCATGTTGGCGAAGACGTGGGTGGGATCGGCGTCGTGGGTGAGCGCTGTGATGAGCGATGGCCACTGCGGGCCAGTCTGCTCGTCCTGGAGTGCGCCGGAGAGGAAGACCGGGACGTTGATCTTGGAAGCCCAGACC
The DNA here is from genome assembly GCA_903893955.1 of uncultured Actinomycetes bacterium. GTDB lineage: Bacteria > Actinomycetota > Acidimicrobiia > Acidimicrobiales > RAAP-2 > CAIUMH01. Next base: position 58 of record CAITOG010000121.1, on the reverse strand, counting down.
TGAGGAGAGCGACGGTCGAAGAGCGACGGGTCACGAGACAGCGATGGCCCGACCAGGG
>CAITOG010000120.1 GCA_903893955.1 uncultured Actinomycetes bacterium | reverse complement strand
AGGTCGTTCTCGGCGGCCTCGTTGCGCGGGTTGGGCAGGAAGGCCACCTCGACGCCGGTCTGCTGGGAGATCAGCTCGGCGAGCTCGCGCACGCGGTAGGTCTCGGTGACCTGGTTGAACACGCTCGGCTGGTCCCCTGAGGCGGGCGGGTTGTTGAGAGCGATCTCGACGCAGCGGACCGTGTCACGGATGTGGATGAAAGCTCTCGTCTGGCCACCCGTGCCGTGCACCGTGAGCGGGTGGCCGATGGCCGCCTGCATCAAGAACCGGTTGAGCACCGTGCCGTAGTCGCCGTCGTAGTCGAAGCGGTTGATGAGGCGCTCGTCCAAGGCGGTCTGCGGGGTCTGGGTACCCCACACGATCCCCTGGTGCAGGTCGGTGACCCTGAGGCCGTCGTTCTTGGCGTAGAAGGCGAAGAGGAGCTGATCGAGGGTCTTGGTCATGTGGTACACCGAGCCGGGGTTGGCCGGGTGGAGGATCTCGCGATCGATCTCGCCATCTGGCGTCGGCACTCGGACCGAGAGGTAGCCCTCAGGGATAGGAGCCGAGCCGGACCAGCCGTAGCCGTAGACACCCATCGTCCCGAGGTGGACAACTGCGGTGTCCTTGCCTGACTCGACGATGGCGCAGAGCAGGTTGTGCGTGCCGTTGACGTTGTTGTCCACGGTGTAGCGCTTGGCCTTGGGGCTGCGCATCGAATAGGGGGCAGCGCGCTGCTCGGCGAAGTGGACCACCGCATCGGGCTTCTCGGCGAGCAACACGTCGACCAAGCGGTCGTATTCCTGGGCCAGGTCGAGGTTGATGAATCCGATCTCGCGCCCGGTGTGCTCCTTCCAGACGGCGAGCCGCTCCGACATCGGCCTGATGGGGGTCAGCGATTCGACCTCGAGCTCAACGTCGATGCACCGCCGGCTCAGGTTGTCGACGATGACGACGTCGTGGCCGACCGACGACAGGTGGAGCGCAGTCGGCCATCCACAGAAACCATCACCACCGAGCACAAGGATCTTCACAGAGCTCTCTTCCGTTTCAGTTGCGTTTCGACAACGACGATTGAGTGGCTCTCAGGTTACACACAGGAACACGTGGCTCCCGGTCCCCCTTCGCCCTCAGTCGTCGATGTCGGCATCGGCGACGAGCTCGGGTGCAGCGAGCCGGCGGGCGCTCTGGGAGATCGGCTCTGTCGGGGCGATCGGCTCGACGCCGTCCCCGACGGCACCGAGATCACGGAAGCGCCGCGCACTGACGAGGACCCGACCCTCGATCGCCCCGACAAGGCCGTCGTAGGCATCGACGGTGCTGGTCAGCGACCGCCCCATCCGACCGAGGTGCGACGCCAGGGTCGAGAGCCGGGTGTAGAGCTCCTGGCCGAGCTCTTGGACCTGACGGGCGTTCTCCGCCATGGCCTCCTCCCGCCACCCGAAGCTGATGGTCCGCAGGAGTGCCACCAAGGTGACCGGGCTGGCCAGCAGGACCCGGCTCTCGAGCGCCCGCTCGACGAGGCCCGGGTCGGCCTCGAAGGCTGCGGCGAGCAGCCCCTCGCCGGGGACGAAGCAGACGACGAAGTCCGGCGACTCGGCGAACTGGTTCCAGTAGGCCTTCTTGCTCAACGAGTCGACATGGGCGCGCAGCTGACGAGCGTGTTCGGCTCGGACCTCCGGCGAAGGAGCATCGTGGCTGGTCGCCAGATCGTCCAAGAGCGCGGCAAGCGGCACCTTTGCGTCGACAACGATCGTGCGTCCACCGGGCATCAACACGACCATGTCGGGACGAGCCGGGCCGTCGTCGCCATCGGTGGTCACCTGCTCGATGAAGTCGCAGTGCTCGACCATGCCGGCCATCTCGACCACTCGACGAAGCTGGATCTCGCCCCAGCGCCCTCGCTGCTGGGGGGCGCGGAGCGCGGTGACGAGGCTCTGGGTCTCGAGACGCAGCGTCTCGCCAGTCCCCTTGAGCTGCTCGACCTGGGCGAGGAGTCCCTCGTACGCGCCGGTGCGTGCCACCTCGATCTGGGTGAGCTGCTCCTTGTACTGGGTCAGCAACGTGGCGATCGGGGCAACTTGGCCCTTCAGGCGCTCGTCGCGAAGATCGAGGTCACCCTTGAGGTCGTTGGCAGCCTGTTCGAAGCGCTTCGCCGCCAGGTCGGCCAGGCGGTCCCCACCTTCAGTGATGAGGCGGCTCGAGAGCTGCTCGAAGCGCGCCTCGAGCGCCGAGCCCTCTGTGGCCACGCGCTGCTCGAGGGCCGCGTTCTGGGCCTCGAGCCGAGCGAGCTCGACCCGCTGGCGGCTCGAGCGCCGGTTGCTCTGCGCAGAGGCGATCGCCGCCCCAAGCGCGACGCCGACCACCAGCGCGATGACCACCGCCGCTATCTCTGTCGCGCTCATGGATCCTCCTTGTGGGCAGTCACCGGCCATCTGCCGCTCGCGGCAGGGTACGCAGCGGGTGTGACATGAGCGGGCTGCT
>CAITOG010000119.1 GCA_903893955.1 uncultured Actinomycetes bacterium | reverse complement strand
CACTACGCCGTGTTCGTCGACACCCGCGACCTCGACGCCCTGGCAGGGCTCTTCGTCCCCGATGTCGAGGTCGGTCGCCACGGACAGGGCAGAGCGGCGCTCGCCGACTCCTTCCGAACAGGGCTCGCAGGCCTCGGCTTCACAATCCTGTCTGTGACCACGCACGCGATCGACCTCGTCGACGCCACTCATGCCACTGGCGAGGTCTACTGCACCGGCGAAATCGACCGTGACGGCGTCCTGTTGCGGCAGAAGATCCTGTACCGCGATTCGTACCAACTGGTCGACGCAGAGGGCTGGCGTTTCATTCGCCGTGAGCACCTGCTGTGGTACTCGGCTCCTCTCGGCCAGGACCCACGCCACCTCCCGCCGGCCAACTGGCCGACGGGGCACGTCGGACGAGGCACCGTCCCAGAGGTCTTCGAGTCCTGGCAGCGCTTCGCCACAGACGGCGGCACACCTATCTGACGGACCGTCAGATAGCCTCGGCCCACAACCCTCGAGGAGGAGCAATGGCCGAGCTGCCCAAGATCATCTCCGTCGACGACCATGTCGTCGAGCCTGCCCACCTGTGGCAGACGTGGCTGCCGGAGCGGTTCAAGGAGCGAGGGCCGCGTTCAGAGCGTCGGGGCATCGGGACAATGCGGCTGGCCGGTGGTGCGACCTATGAACAGACCTTCGATGAGAACGGTCCTCAGGCGGACTGCTGGATCTACGAGGATCTCGTCTACATCAACAAGCGCCACGTGGCCGCCGTGGGCTACGCCCGCGATGACATGACCCTGTCACCGATCACCTACGACGAGATGCGCCCGGGCTGCTACGACCCTGTGGCTCGCCTCGCCGACATGGACATGAACTGGGTGGAGGCCTCGCTGTGCTTTCCCACGTTTCCCCGGTTCTGTGGCCAGACGTTCACCGAGGCCAAGGACAAGGAGCTCGCACTGGCCTGCGTGAAGGCTTACAACGACTGGATGGTCGAGGAGTGGTGCGGCGACTCGGGAGGCAGACTCATCCCGCTCATCATCGTGCCGTTGTGGGATGCCGAGCTCGCCGCTCAGGAGGTGCGCCGCAATGCCGAGCGGGGTGTGCGCGCCATGACCTTCTCAGAGATCCCCCCGCACCTCGGTCTGCCCTCCATCCACACTGGCTACTGGGATCCCCTCTTCGAGGCCTGTGCCACCACCGGCACGGTGGTGAACATGCACATCGGCTCGAGCTCGAAGATGCCCGCAACCTCCGCCGACGCACCGGTCGCCGTCGCTGCCACCCTGAGCTTCGGCAATGCCATGGCCTCACTGGCCGACTTCTTGTTCTCGGGCGTATTGATCCGCTTCCCGACGCTCAAGATCGCCTACTCGGAGGGGCAGATCGGCTGGTTGCCCTACATCTTGGAGCGGGCGGACGCAGTCTGGGAGGACCACCGGGCATGGGGTGGGGTCGCCGACGTGATCCCTGAGCCGCCGAGCACCTACTTCCACCGACAGGTCTGGGGCTGCTTCTTCAAGGACTTCCATGGCCTGCGCAGCCTCGATGTGATCGGTGACGACCGAGTCACCTTCGAGACCGACTACCCCCACACCGACTCGACCTGGCCGGACACCAAGGCCATCGCCACCGACATGATGGCTGGGCTGACTGACGAGCAGATCTACAAGGTGGTGCGAGGTAACGCCATCGACCTCTACTCACTCGATCTCAAGTGAGCCGTCACTTCGACGTCGGCGAGATCATCGGGGCCCCAGGTCGTCGTCCCCTCGAGGGGGTCCGCATCCTCGCTCTCGAGCAGATGCAGGCGCTCCCCTTCGCCACCCAGCTGCTCGGACGACTGGGTGCCGACGTCGTCAAGATCGAGGCACCCGGTGGAGGTGACCTGGGGCGAGGTTCCTTGCCGGCGATGACCGACCCCGAAGGTCGCCTTGTCGGCGCCACCTTCCTGCGCAACAACCTCTCAAAGCGCTCCGTCGCCATCGACCTCAAGTCCCAAGAGGGGCGCGCCCTGGTGCTCGAGCTCGCCCCGCACTTCGACGTGGTCGCCGAGAACTTCCGAGCTGGGGCCATCGAACGTTTGGGCCTCGGCTACGACGACGTCGTCGCTGCCCACGATCGAGTCGTCTACCTGTCGCTGTCGGGCTTCGGGCACAAGCTCGACACCACTGGCGACTCCCCCTATGCGGGCTGGCCAGCGTTGGCCAGCGTCGTCGAGGCGATGAGCGGGATCTACGAGATGAAGCGAGAGGGCGAACAGCCACCCGCTGTGTCACCGATGGGGGCCCTCGGCGACATCGCCACCGGGCTGTTCGCCACGATCGGCCTGCTCGCCGCGCTTCGTCAGCGTGACATGACCGGCGAGGCGCAACGAGTCGACGTGGCGATGTTCGACGTCTTGGTGGCGATGACCGACATTGTCATCAACTTCTCCTCGCTCGGCATCCACGGAGGACTCGGCGCGGCAGGGATCCTCGATGGCTTCCGGGCATCCGACGGCTGGTTCACCCTCCAGGTGATCCGCGAAGCGCAGTGGCCAGCCCTGTGCGGGGTGATCGGCCGAGAGGACTGGATCGACGATGTGCGCTTCGCGCACCGCGGTGCGTGGCGAGACCTCATGGAGTCTGAGATCAGACCTGCCATCGAGGCCTGGGCCTCGACAAGGTCGAAGCTCAGCTGCGCAGAGTCCTTCATGGACGTCGGACTCGCTGCTGGGCCGTGCTTCACCGACACCGAGGTGGTCGACGACCCCCACCTGGCTGAGCGACACATGATCGTGGCGATGGAGCGATCTGACGGCATCGAGGAGCCCGTGCTCATCCCGGGGAACCCCATCAAGCTCGCTGGCGTCGCCGAGGGGCCAGAGCGACGCGTGCCCTGGCTCGGAGAGCACACCGATGAGGTGCTCGAAGAGATCCTCGGGATCGACCCAGCTCGCCTCGACGAGCTGCGAGCCGCGGGCGTGATCGCCTAGCTCACCGTCACTCGGAGACGACCGGGTCGGTGGGACCCTCGCCAGCCCCTCCGAGGGTGTCACCCGCGATGAGTGGCGATGTGGCCAGCTGACGGGCGCCGATCAGCAAGATGGCGACGCCCACGATCTCGAAGGTGATCGCCACCGGCGTGGTCGCCAGGGTCTCGCCGAAGCCGATGACGCCGATGGCCACCGAGAGCAT
>CAITOG010000118.1 GCA_903893955.1 uncultured Actinomycetes bacterium | reverse complement strand
AGGGTTCGACCCTGGCTTTCGCCATGCACACGAAGATGTCGACCTCGGTCTGCGGATGGAGCAGCTCGGATCGGTGGGCTTCGCCGAGGAGATGGTTGTGGTCCACCCGGGTCGGCCCTTCCTTTCTCGTGAGTGGGATCGCCGGGCCCATTTCATGCTCGACGACTGGCTGGCCTTTCGTCGCCACCCCGTCCTGCTCGCCGGTCGGGGACCTGTCCGCAGCGCGCCGCTGCGGATCGCACTGCGTTCGTGGGCGCATCGGGCACGAGTCGCTGATCCTCCGCTGTGGCGATCGCCCCGTCGAGCGACACGCTGGGCACGCCTCGCCTTTGGGCAGGTGGCCGGCATCTCATGGTTGAGCCTGACGAGGGCCAAGGGACACCTCGCTCGGCCCGTGGCACCTCGTTCTGGGCTCCGGGTCGAAGGCCTTCGGATTGCGTACGTCGGCCCAGTGCCAGGGCGCGACCTTGGAGGTGCGCCGGGGGTGGAGGGCGCGCTCATTGAGGCGCTGGTCAGGCGTGGGTGCTCGATCGACTGCTACGTGCCGACGTCTGAGCACTTCAACTCAGTCGCGCAGATTGCCTCGCTTGAGGGCGTGCGCGTGATCGAGGGCCGCTCGAGCTTTCGCTTCGGCAAGTGGTACTCGAACAACCCGCTGACCAAGATGGTCAGCTTTCAGCTCTTCCAAGCGCTGAGCCGACGCCGACTGGCCGCAGTGGTGGCCGCAGAGCACGAGATGGATCCCTACGACGTGCTCTACCAGTGCTCGTCGATCGAGTCCTTCGGTGTGCCTCGCCTGGCCGACTTGCCGGTCGCCATCCACCCGAGCGTCCACGCCGCTGGCGAGCTCCGGTGGCTCCGGCGCGAGGCGGCGTTGGCACGGCGCTGCCAAGGACGACTGCGGGCCTGGGTGGTGCAGGCATGGATGGCGGCGCGGTCACGTCGGCAGCGCCACGACATCGGTCGAGTCGACGAGGTGCTGGCGCTCAGCCGCAGCTTTGCTGACCTTCTCGTCGAGGACTATGCCGTGGACCCAGGTCGGACCGCGGTGGTGCCCAACTGCATCGATCCCGAACGCTTCGTGCTAGGTGCGGATGTCGAGCAAAAGAGCCCTGTCACCATCCTCGTGCTCGGTCGGGTCGTGGTGCGAAAGGGCATCGAGGACGTGGTCGCGCTCAGCCATCGCCTCGCCGACCTCGAAGGCCAGGTGGAGCTTGTGGTGGTCGGTGGTGGTTCGCTCTGGAGCGACTATCGCCCGCTGCTCGACGACCTCGCGCCGGGCGTGTCTCGGGTCATCGGTGGTGTGAGCTTTGACGAGGTAGCGACCTTGCTGGGGTCGTCACGGCTGCTCCTCCAGCTCTCGCGGTACGAGCCGTTCGGCCTCACCGTGGCGGAGGCACTTGCCTGTGGTGTGCCGGTGATCGCCACGCCCGCGGTGGGCGCAACCGAGGGGATCTCGAGCGACGTCGTTCTGCTGGTCGAGCCCGGCGCGATCGACGACCTCGAGGCGGCGGTCCGGGCGGAGCTCGCTCGTGGAACCGTAAGCCAAGCGCGCCGTGAGCGCTGTCGCCACGAGGCCCTCGCTCTCTATGCGCCAGCGGTTGTCGCCGATGAGCTCCTGGCTCGACTCACCGAGGTGGCGACGCGACCTCGGTGAACGTGGGTCGTCGACCTCGAAGACCATCGAGCAGAGCGGCGGTGTTCCCGCTCATGGCGCCGAGGAATCGGTCGAACCACCCTGGATCTCTCTCCCAGGCGAGCAGCGCGGCTCGGGCGATGCCGGGCATGGCTCGATCGCCGACCGCCGTTGCGTAGAGCCAGCGAACGATGAGCCGAGAGGTGCCAAGCAGGCCGATCGAGGCCGTGAGGTTGTAGGCATGGCCGGCCACCGCTTGGCGTGGCGGGGCGCCACGCTTGTCGGCGTCGCGTCGCTCCTCTGGATAGTGGTCGACGGTCAGTGCCGGGT
>CAITOG010000117.1 GCA_903893955.1 uncultured Actinomycetes bacterium | reverse complement strand
TTCTCTCCGAACTTCGATCGTGACGGCTACACCAGGGCTGTTACCGAGGTGCTGCTGGAGCACGAGATCGGCCTGGTGGCAATGGCGGGCTTCGGTACCGTCCTCGAGGCTCCTATCCACGACGCCTTCGCCGGACGGATCCTCAATACGCACCCGGCCTTGCTGCCCAACTTCCCCGGGTGGCACGGGGTCGCTGACGCGCTCAATGCTGGCGCGGAGGTGACCGGCTGCACCGTCCACCTGGCCACGCTTGAGATGGACGCCGGGCCGATCCTGGCCCAGGGTGAGGTGCCGGTGATGGCAGACGACACGGTCGACTCGCTTCACGAGCGCATCAAGGCGGTCGAGCGGGTCCTCTATCCCGCAACCATCAAGGCGGCGCTCGACGCGCTCGACCACGGGCGCACACTCGACGACATGGCAACCACAACCAAGGAGACGACCCCGTGAGGGCACTGCTCAGCGTGTACGACAAGACAGGTCTCATTCCCTTCGCTCGGGGCCTCGAGGAGCTCGGTGTCGAGCTCATCGCCAGCGGACAGACGTCGGCAGCGCTCGTCGAGGCGAGCATCGCCCACGTCGACGTGGCGTCCATCACCTCGAGCCCTGAGATGCTCGGCGGACGGGTCAAGACCTTGCATCCGAAGATCCACGGCGGCATCCTGGCCGACCGCTCCAAGCCCGAGCACCTCGCTGACCTGACAGCCAACGACATCGAGCCGATCGATCTCGTGGTCTGCAACCTCTATCCCTTCTCCTCAGACCCATCGATCGAGCTCATCGATGTCGGCGGGCCAACCATGGTCAGAGCAGCCGCGAAGAACTTCGCCCACGTGGGCATCGTGGTGAGTCCCGACGACTACGACCCGGTGCTCCAAGAGCTCAAGGAGGCAGGTGCCCTCTCGTCGGCCACCCGCGGCCAGCTTGCCACCAAGGCCTTCGCCCACACCGCCGCCTACGACGCTGCGATCGTGGCGTGGCTCCAGGACGGTGGCCCTGACGGTTCGACCGAGGTCGCCGACACGCTCCTGCCCCCGACGCTGCCACTCGTGCTCGAGCGAGCCCAGGACGTCAAGTACGGCGAGAACCCGCACCAGCGCGGCGCCCGCTACCGCATCGTGGGGGAGCGGACGTGGTGGGACGACGTCGAACAGCTCTCGGGCACGGCGCTCAGCTACCTCAACCTGTTCGACGCTGATGCTGCCTGGCGACTGGTCCACGAGTTGTCCTCAGACGGCGGCGGCCTCCCGGCAGCGGCCATCATCAAGCACGCCAACGCCTGCGGCGCAGCGGTGGCAGAGAGCATGGAGCGAGCGTTCTCCTCTGCCCTCGAGGCCGATCCGTTGAGCGCCTTCGGCGGCATCGTGGCGGTGTCATCGCCGATCGACGCTGCCTTGGCCAGCCTGATCGCGGAGGGTCCCCAGGCCGATGTGATCATCGCCCCAGGCATCGACGACACTGCGGTCGAGATCTTGAAGGCACGACGGAAGGCCACTCGCCTCTTGGCCGCGCCCCTGCCAGAGACCCCTCGGCGCCAGCTGCGCACCATCGGCACCAGCGTCCTCGTCCAGGGCGCTGACCAGATCGAGAACCTGCCATCGAGCTGGACGGTGGTGACGAGCCGGCAGCCCACCACCCAGGAGTGGGAGGACATGACCATCGCGTGGCGAGTCTGCGCGAGGACCACCTCGAACGCCATCGCGCTGGCCAGAGGTGGCAAGGCTGTGGGCATCGGCGCTGGCCAGCAGTCGAGGGTGGTCGCTGCGGAGCTGGCAGTGACCAAGGCGGGGGAGGAGGCTGCTGGCTCCGCCGGTGCCTCCGACGCATTCTTCCCGTTCCCCGACGGCATGGAGGTCCTGATCAAAGCGGGCGTGACCGCAGTGGTCCAGCCGGGAGGATCGGTCAGAGACGATGAGGTCACCAAGGTGGCTGACGAGGCGGGGATCACCATGGTCCACACCGGCGAGCGCCACTTCCGGCACTAGGCGACGAGGGAGCAACCGATGACAGCAGAGATCCTCGACGGCGAGAAGGTGGCCGGTCGCTTCAAGATGGAGGTCGGCGATCGCGTCGCGCGGCTCAAGGCGATGGGTCAGACCGTTGCGCTCGGGACCATCTTGGTCGGTGATGATGGACCGAGCTCTCGGTACGTGGCCATGAAGCATGCCGACTGCGCCGAGGTCGGCATCGAGTCACGCCACGTCGAGCTCGGGACCGACGCCACGCAGGCACAGGTGCTCGAAGCGGTGGCAGCCATGAACGGGGATCCCGAGGTGGCATCGATCCTCGTGCAGCTCCCGCTGCCAGCGGGGATGGACGAGGAGCAGGTGCTGCTCGCTGTCGATCCGGCCAAGGACGTCGACGGCCTGCACCCTGTCAACCTCGGCAAGCTGGTCATGGGTGCCCCGGGCCCGCTGCCGTGCACGCCGGCTGGCATCGTCGAGCTGCTTGCGGCGCACAGCGTGCCGGTCGAGGGCAAGCACGTGGTGATCATCGGTCGAGGCCTGACGATCGGCCGCCCGCTGGCGCTGCTGATGGCGATGAAGCGCCCTGGTTGCAACGCGGCGGTTACTGTCGTCCACACGGGGGTCGATGACATGGCCTCGCTGGTCCGGCAGGGTGATGTGGTGGTCGCAGCCGCGGGCGTCGCCGGACTGGTGACGCCTGACATGGTCAAGCCTGGTGCGGCGGTGGTCGCCGCTGGTGTCAGCTGGGAGGGGAAGAAGCTGATGAGCGATGTTGCTGACGAGGTGGCAGAGGTGGCGGGCTGGCTCTCGCCTCGGATCGGGGGCGTCGGGCCGATGACCAGAGCGATGCTCCTGCGCAACACCGTGATCGCAGCGGAGCGGCTCGCATGACCCCGACCACCGATGACAAGGGCAGGGAGCACGACGTTCGTCCTTGGGGGGAGTACCTGGTGCTCGACGATGACGCTGTCGACCACAAGGTCAAGCGCATCACGGTGGCACCCCACGGGCGGCTGAGCTACCAGAGCCACGCCAAGCGAGCAGAGCACTGGTTCGTGGTGAGCGGCATCGCCCACGTGACGCTCGATGACCAGATCGTCGAGGTCGCACCAGGCCACGCCATCGACGTCCCCCTCGGCACCAAGCACCGGGTGGAGAACCGCGGCCACGAGCCGCTCGTCTTCATCGAGGTCCAGTACGGCACGTACTTCGGTGAGGACGACATCGTCCGCTACCAAGACGACTACGGCCGCTCTGACGACTGAACACAGGAGCAAACCGCAATGGCACAGATCGCTTCGTTGCTGGCTGCTGGCCGTACCGTCTCCTTCGAGTTCTTCCCGCCGAAGTCGGCGACCGAGCAGGAGACTCTGGAGACGACCCTCCGCCAGCTCGAGCCCCTCCGTCCGTCCTTCGTCTCGGTGACCTATCGAGGTGGCGCCGAATCACGCCAGCGCACCTTCGACCTCGTCTCGATGATGCAGGCGACGACGGAGCTCAACCCGATGGCCCACCTGATCTGCGTGGCCCACTCGAGGGCAGAGCTCACCGAGATCCTCGAGCAGTATCGCTCGGTCGGCGTCGAGAACCTGATGGCGCTCGGCGGCGATCCTCCCGAGGACCCTGATGCCGCGCCAGGCGAGCTGCTCTATGCCTCAGAGCTGGTGGAGCTCGCCCGGGAGGTCGGGGGATTCTCGATCGGCGTCGCCGCCCATCCGGCAGGGCATCCACGGTCGACCTCGCTCAGGGAGGATCGTGATCTGTTGGCGGCAAAGCTCGAGCAAGCGGACTTCGCGGTCACCCAGTTCTTCTTCTCCTTCGACCAGTACGAGGGCCTGCTCGACGACCTGAGCCAGCGAGGGTCGACCAAGCCGGTGCTGCCCGGCATCATGCCCGTCACGTCGCTGTCTTCGGTGCCCCGGATGGCCACCATGGGGGCGCCGGTTCCTGATTGGGCGATCGCTCGCCTGGAGGCTGCCGACGAGCTCGGCGGCGCAGATGCGGTGCGCCACGAGGGGATCGCCCTGGCGACCGAGCTGTGTGATGCGCTCTTGGCCTCGGGCGCCCCTGGCCTGCACTTCTACACGCTGAACCGCTCGTCGGCCACCAGGGAGATCGCCACCGCGCTCGGCCTCGGCACCAGCTGAGGGGTCAGTTGGAAGGCCCCCCGGCCTGACCACTAGCGTTGGCGAAATGGCAAACTCCCCCATCCACGTGACCGTCACCGGTGCTGCTGGCCAGATCGGCTACCAGCTCCTCTTCCGAATCGCCTCGGGCCAGCTGCTCGGCGCCGACCAGCCGGTCGTGCTCCGCTTGCTCGAGATCGAGCCAGGCATGAAGGCTCTCGAGGGCGTCGTGATGGAGCTCGACGACTGCGCCTTCCCGCTGCTCGCCGGCATCGAGGCCACCACCGACCTGGACGTGGCCTTCAACGGGACGTCGTGGGCACTCCTCGTCGGCTCGGTGCCTCGCAAGGCCGGGATGGAGCGGGGCGACCTGCTGAACGTCAATGGTGGGATCTTCAAGCCCCAGGGCCAGGCCATCGCGCGCAGCGCCGCTGACGACGTGCGCGTCCTCGTGGTCGGCAACCCCTGCAACACCAACTGCCTCATCGCCAAGGAGAACGCTCCTGAGGTCCCGTCGGACCGCTGGTTCGCGATGACCCGACTCGACCAGAACCGCGCAGAGACCCAGCTCGCGCAGAAGGCTGGTGCGCCGGTGGCCGATGTGAAGAACCTCGCCATCTGGGGCAACCACTCGGCGACGCAGTTCCCTGACTTCGCCAACGCCACCATCGCCGGCACCCCGGTGCCCGACGCCATCGCCGATCGCGTTTGGCTCGAGGGTCAGTTCATCGAGACCGTCCAGAAGCGCGGCGCCGCCATCATCGAGGCTCGTGGGGCCTCGTCCGCAGCGTCGGCCGCCAACGCCGCCATCGACACCGTGGTGGGCATCCGCACCGCCACCGGCACCGGAGATTGCGTCTCGGTGGCGGTCAGCTCGAATGGCGAGTACGGCGTGCCTGAGGGCCTGATGTTCGGCTACCCGGTGCTCGCCGACGGCACCGGTGCGTGGAGCGTCGCCGAGGGCGTCGAGCACGACGACTTCGCCAAGGAGCGCATCGCTGTGACCCTGGGCGAGCTCATCGAGGAGCGCGACGCGGTCAAGGAGCTCGGCCTGATCGGCTGACCTTTGGGCTCAGCCGACGAATCCGGCGATGCCGTCGATCTCGTACTCGGAGTTGTGCAGCCAGGCGATCTTGATGTCGAGCGCGACCCGCCATTGGTGGAGGCTGGCCTTGAAAGCAGTCGAATCGCCGTCCTCTACTGCGTGCTCGAGAGCATCGAACGCCTGATCCTCGGCGTCGAGGAGCTCACGGTAGCGCTGCAGGAAGTGGTCGTCGATCGGCTTCATCCCCACGGTTGCCCCCCTCGTGCTCGCTGCAGAGCCGCTAGCGATCTGTGTTGAGGACAGAGACTAGGTGCTCAGGCTGACGAAGAACCGTCAGCCCTACTCGGGCTGGACTGCAGCCTCGGCCGGGGTGCGCTTGGTGCGACGTCGGATCTTTCGCCCGAGCCAGGCCACCGGGTCATAGTTGGCGTCGACCACCCGCTCTTTGAGCGGGATGATGGCGTTGTCGGTGATCTTGATGTGCTCCGGGCAGACCTCGGTGCAGCACTTCGTGATGTTGCACTTGCCGAGGCCCATCTCCTCTTGGACGAGCTCGCGTCGATCGTTGGTGTCGAGCGGGTGCATCTCGAGCTCGGCATAGCGGATGAAGAAGCGGGGGCCGGCGTAGCTGGCCTTGTTCTCCTCGTGGTCACGGATGACGTGGCACACGTCCTGGCACATGAAGCACTCGATGCACTTGCGGAACTCCTGGCCGCGCTCGACGTCCTCCTGCATCATCCGATAGCCGCCCTCGGGACGCGGTGGCGGATTGAAGGCGGGGACCTTGCGGGCCTGCTCGTAGTTGAAGCTGACGTCGGTGACGAGGTCCTTGATGATCGGGAAGGCACGCATCGGGGTGACCGTGATGGTCTCGCCCTCAGGGAGCGTGCTCATCCGCGTCATGCACATGAGCCGAGGCTTGCCGTTGATCTCCGCCGAGCATGAGCCGCACTTGCCAGCCTTGCAGTTCCACCGGCACGCCAGGTCTGGCGCCTCGGTGGCCTGGATCCGATGGATCACGTCGAGGACGACCTCGCCCTCGACATCGGGCATGGTGTACTCCTCGAAGGCGCCGCCAGTGGCGTCACCTCGCCAGATCCGCATGTGCACGTCGCTCACTTGTTCGCCTCCTCGAAGATCGCCATGAGTTCCTCCGGCATCTCAGGCAGCGGCTCCGGCGAGATCTTGATCTCGTCGGCGAAGCTCCCCCCCGCAGGCTGTCGCTGCACGAAGTTGATCTTCCCGAACTCTGGATCGGCCTTCGGGAAGTCTTCGCGGGTCTGGCCGCCTCGGCTCTCCTTGCGATCCCTCGCACCCTGTGCGACGCAGGTCGAGACCGTGAGCATGCTCGGCAGGTCGGTGGCCAGGTTCCAGCCCGGGTTGTAGACTCTGCCGCCCTTGATGGCGAGCCGACCGGCCCGCTCCTTGAACTCGTCGAGCTTCTCGAGGGCGTAGTCGAGCTCGGACTGGGTGCGGATGATGCCGACGTTGGCCTGCATCATCTCCTGGAGCTCGTACTGGAGGTCGTAGGGGTTCTCGCCCTCGTCTCGGCTGAACGGCTCGAGTGCCTCGTCGATGTACTCCTGGACGAGCGTGGCGTCCATGGCGGTGTTGCCCCCAGAGAGCCCCTCGACATAGTCAGCAGCACCGAGGCCGGCACGACGCCCGAAGACCAGCAGGTCGGAGAGCGAGTTGCCACCAAGGCGGTTCGAGCCATGCATGCCGCCAGCCACCTCGCCGGCGGCGAAGAGGCCCGGCACAGCGGTGGCCGCGGTGTCAGGTTCAACCTGGACGCCGCCCATGATGTAGTGGCAGGTCGGACCGACTTCCATGGCTTCTCTGGTGATGTCGACACCGGCGAGCTCCATGAACTGGTGGTACATGCTCGGGAGTCGCTTGCGAATGTCCTCGGCGGTGCGACGAGACGCGATGTCCAAGAAGACGCCGCCGTGCGGCGAGCCACGACCGGCCTTGACCTCGGAGTTGATCGAGCGAGCGACCTCATCTCGGGGCAGGAGCTCGGGTGGACGACGACCAGCGGTGTGGTCGTCGTACCACTTGTCAGCCTCCTCCTCGGACTCTGCGGTCTCGGCACGGAACATGTCCGCCACGTATTCGAACATGAAGCGCTTGCCATCGGAGTTGCGCAGCACGCCACCGTCGCCTCGCACGCCCTCGGTCACGAGGATTCCGCGGACCGAGAGCGGCCAGACCATGCCGGTCGGGTGGAACTGCACACACTCCATGTCGATGAGCCCGGCACCGGCCCACAGGGCGATGGCGTGGCCGTCACCGGTCGACTCCCAGGAGTTCGACGTGTACTTCCAGGACTTGCCGACGCCACCGGTGGCCAGGACCACGGCCTTGGCGCCGAAGGTCACGAACTCGCCGGTGGGGCGCCAGTAGGCCACTGCGCCGTTGACGGCGCCGTCGGAGCCGGTCGTCAGGCGGATGACTTTGCATTCCATGAAGACGTCGATGTCCATCGACACCGCCTTCTGCTGGAGAGTGCGGATCAGCTCGAGGCCGGTGCGGTCGCCGACGTGGGCCAGGCGGGCGAAGCGGTGACCACCGAAGTCACGCTGGAGGATCTTGCCGTCCTTGGTGCGGTCAAAGAGCGCACCCCAGGCCTCAAGCTCCTGGACTCGATCTGGCGACTCCTGGGCATGGAGTTGTGCCATGCGCCAGTGGTTGAGCATCTTGCCGCCGCGCATGGTGTCGCGGAAGTGGACCTTCCAGTTGTCCTCGGCGTAGACATTGCCCATGGCGGCGGCGACGCCGCCCTCCGCCATCACCGTGTGGGCCTTGCCCAGCAGCGACTTGCAGACCAGGGCGACCTTCAAGCCTCGGGTCTTCGCCTCGATGGCGGCCCGCAGGCCGGCGCCGCCAGCGCCGATGATGATGACGTCGTAATCGTGGTGCTCGAGCTCAGACATCCAGGTGTTCTCCTTCGTGGGTCTGGGGCTAGAAGAGTCGGTAGTCAGTGATGGTGCCGCTGGCCACGAGACGCACGTAGGCGTCGGTCAGCGCCACCACGAAGAGGCTCACCCAGGCGAACTGCATGTGCTTGGAGTTGAGCGGTGTCACGAACTTCCAGAAGCGGTAGCGGATCGGGTGGTCCGAGAACGACTTGACCTGGCCACCGCAGAGGTGACGACAGGCATGGCACGAGAGGCTGTAGAGCCAGAGCAATGTGGCGTTCAGGCAGAACACCAAGGTGCCGACCGTCACGCCGACGCCGATGCCCGGCTGATTGAAGGCCAGGATTGCGTCGTAGGTGAGGAGCACGTTGAAGATGAGCCCGAAGTAGAAGAAGTAGCGGTGCACGTTCTGGAAGATGAGCGGGAACTTCGACTCGCCTGTGTAGCTCTTGTGCGCGTCAGAGACTGAGCAAGACGGTGGTGCCCACCAGAAGGAGCGGTAGTAGGCCCGGCGGTAGTAGTAGCAGGTGAGACGGAAGCCGAGCGGGAAGATCAGGATCAACAGAGCCGGCGAGATGGTCCACCAACTGATCTGGAAGCCGTGACTGGCCCCCGGCACGCATGAGGCAGCGAGGCAGGGGGAGTAGAAGGGGCTGATCAGGTCTCGGTTCAGCGAGGCGCCGGCGTAGTAGTTCTTGTTGACGAAGGCGGACCAGGTCGCGTAGGCGACGAACGACGACAGGATCGTCACGGTGATGACTGGAGCGAGCCACCAGCGGTCCTTGCGCAACGTCGGCTTGTCAGGTCCGCCACGGGTGCCACCGAGGACCACTGGGGTGTGGGAGTTGTCCACCCTCGTGGCTGAGTTCTCAACCGTCGTCACGTTGCCTCCTCCTTTCCGGCGAGTTTGCCGGAAGCCTCTGCACCCGTTGCCGAGCCATTGGAGATCCTAGGCAGGATGGCCGGCGGCGTGGCACGAACTGCCGCCATTCTCGACTCCACCGGACGCGATCGCAACTTGGCGACATAGGCTCAGCGCATGGCCGATGCATCCTCGAGCACCAACCCGCCCACGAACCTGCCGACGACGCTCGGCGACCTCCTCGCCAGCGGCTGGGAGAGCCGCAGCGTCGCGGAGGAGATGATCGCCAACCTCGAGCGCAGGATCGCCGATGGCGTCTCGCTCTCGCCGGGCGTGAAGGGCTTCGAGGACACCGTGCTGCCGCAGCTCGAGACCGCGGTCCTCGCCGGCCACGACGTGATCCTCTTGGGCGAGCGAGGCCAGGCGAAGACGCGCCTGATCCGCTCGCTCGTCGACCTGCTCGACGAGTGGCTGCCCATCGTCGCCGGCTCAGAGATCAACGACGATCCGACGAACCCGGTATCGGCCGCGGCAAGAGAGCTTGTTGCCGAGCACGGAGATGCCACGCCGATCACCTGGATCCATCGCTCAGCTCGCTACGGCGAGAAGCTGGCCACGCCGGACACGACCATCGCCGACCTGATCGGCGAGGTCGACCCGATCAAGGTGGCCGAGGGTCGCTACCTCTCCGACGAGCTCACGATCCACTACGGCCTGGTACCACGCGTGAACCGAGGCAT
The DNA here is from genome assembly GCA_903893955.1 of uncultured Actinomycetes bacterium. Taxonomy (GTDB): domain Bacteria; phylum Actinomycetota; class Acidimicrobiia; order Acidimicrobiales; family RAAP-2; genus CAIUMH01. The sequence continues at coordinate 240 of CAITOG010000117.1, read as the reverse complement.
CTTCGCCGTCAACGAGCTCCCTGACCTCGCAGAGCGGATCCAGGTCGGCCTGCTCAACGTGCTCGAGGAGCGCGACATCCAGATCCGTGGCCACCGGATCCGACTTCCCCTCGACATCGTGCTCGTGGCGACGGCCAACCCCGAGGACTACACCAATCGTGGTCGGATCATCACGCCGCTCAAGGACCGCTTCGGTGCTCAGATTCGGACGCACTACCCCCGGGAGATCGAGACCGAGAT
>CAITOG010000116.1 GCA_903893955.1 uncultured Actinomycetes bacterium | reverse complement strand
CGTTCGATAGGTCGATGGGCCATCTCAGCTCCTCGGTGCGTTCGGGGCGGCTCGCAGGGCGGCGAGACCAGGAAGGTCGCCGAATTCGAGAAGCTCGAGCGATGCGCCACCGCCGGTGGACATGAAGCTGATCTGATCAGCCAGACCGAGCTCGTCGATCGCACGACAGCTGTCACCACCACCAACCACTGACACGCCCTCGGCAGAGGCAACGGCTCGTCCGACGCGTCGTGTTCCGGCGGCAAATCGCTCGTCCTCGAAGACCCCCATCGGGCCGTTCCACAACACGGTGCCCGCCGTCGAGATGATGTCGGAGAACTTCTCTGCGCTGCGCGGGCCGATGTCGAGACCCATCCATCCCTCTGGGAGCTCGATGTCGAATGTCTCGACCTCGCCGTCGACGGCACCCGGCCCGAAGGAGGCACCTGGCGAAAGGGCAACAACGTCGACGGGAAGAATGATCTTTGCTGGACCAGCGAGCAGCTCGAGGCAGTCATCGAACCGGGTTGGATCGAGCAGCGAGCCGCCCACCTCATGCCCTTGGGCTGCGAGGAAGGTGAAAGCCATGCCGCCACCAACGATGATCTCGTCAGCGACCTTCGCGAGCGCCTTGAGGACCCCCAGTTTGTCGGCGACCTTCGCACCACCGACGATCGCCACGAACGGTCGCGCTGGGTTGCCGAGGAGGCCGCCAAGTGTTTCGACCTCGCGCTCGACGAGTCGTCCTGCTGCGCTCGGCAGCACGGCGGGCGGTCCGACGACTGACGCATGGGCACGGTGGCTCACGCCGAAGGCATCGTTGACGTAGCAGTCGAAGCCATCGATGAGGCTGGCAGCGAACTCGGGACTGTTCGCCGTCTCTCCCGGGTTGAACCGCAGGTTCTCCATGACCTCGACGCCTGGCAGGAGGGTCGCCAAGTGCGCAGCCACCGGATCCATCGAGAACGCATCGTCGACAGCCCCATCAGGTCGACCGAGATGAGAGCAGCACACGACGGTGGCACCGTGCTCGGCGAGCCAGCGCAGGGTTGGCAACGCAGAACGGATCCTGAAGTCATCCGCAACGGTCCGCTGAGCGCCTTCGCCTGCGAGCGGCACATTGAAATCGGTTCGGACGAGCACCCTCTTCCCCCGGACGTCGCCGAGGTCCTCGAGCAGGGGCAGGCCCTTGAGGGCCTCGGGACGCCCTGTCACTGCTGGCCGACGAGGGTGACGAGGTCGACGAGCCGGTTCGAGTAGCCCCACTCGTTGTCGTACCAACCCATCACCTTGACCAGTGACGTCTCGCCGTCGATGGCCTGGGTCATCGTCAGCCCCGAGTCGAAGGTGCACGAAGCGGGACTTCCGACGATGTCCGACGAGACGATCGGGTCCTCGGTGTAGACGAGGACCTTGGAGAGCGGACCGCTGCTTGCAGCCGCACGGTAGGCCGCATTGATCTCCTCGACCGAAGGAGCCCCCTTGACCACAGCGGTGAAGTCGGTGATCGACCCCGTCGGGATCGGTACGCGCAGCGAGGTGCCATCCAGGCGCCCCTGCATCGCCTGGAGGACGAGCCCAGTGGCCCGGGCCGCTCCTGTCGAGCTCGGGACGATGTTCACGGCTGCTGCCCTGGCTCGACGGAGGTCCTTGTGGGCCAGGTCGAGGAGGTTCTGGTCGTTGGTGTAGGCGTGCACAGTGGTCATCAGTCCCGAGACGACGCCGAAGCTGTCATCGAGCACCTTGACCATCGGGACGAAGCAGTTCGTCGTGCACGAGGCGTTCGAGACCACCTCGTGGGCTCCAGCGTCGTACTGATCGTCGTTGACGCCAACCACGAAGGTGGCGTCGGCACCGGTGGCCGGCGCAGAGATGATGACCTTGCGGACGGCGCCACCGAGGTGGGCTGCTGCGTCCTCTCGCTTGGTGAACAGACCGGTCGACTCGACCACCACGTCAACATCGAGATCTGACCAGGCGATGTCAGCTGGATTGCGCTCTGAGAAGACCCTGATCGGACGCCCGTCGACGGTGAGGCTGTCCTCAGCGGCAGTCACCTCGACGCCGAGTCGTCCCTGTGACGAGTCGTAGCGAAGCAGGTGAGCGCTTACCTCAGGCGAGGTGAGGTCATTGACGGCGACCACCTCGACGTCCGCGCCCTGCTCGAGAGCGGCTCGGACGAAGTTGCGCCCGATTCGGCCGAAGCCGTTGATTCCCACGCGGACAGTCACAATCTCCCCTTTGCTGTTGTCATTGATGAGCAGTCGTGAGGGCTTCGATGCCGCCCAGCGTTGCTGCCAGCTTGGCTGGATCGTGCACCAAGCCATTCGATCCTGCCAGCATTTTGAGCGCGACGGGAAATCTTGGCTCGCCAAGGTCCAGTCCCCCGCTCGGATCGACCAGGCACAGGTCAACCGCGACGCCATGGCGGTGGAGCGCGTCGAGATGGTCGGCCACCGTGTAGCCGGAAGTCTCGGGCACCTGTGGACGCAGGTTGCAGACGTAGACCTTGGTCGCATTGGCCGTGGCGAGCGCCTCGGTGATGCTCGGCACCGCCACAGCGGCCAAGACGCTGGTGTAGAGGGAACCTGGACCGATCACGATCAGGTCGGCTTCTGCGATCGCCGCCAACGCTGCGGCTGGCGGGGCGGCACCGAGCGGCTCGATGGTGAGCTGCTCGATGTGTGACGCCTGTGAGATGGCCACCTGGCCCACCGTGGTGCCCCGTGGGCCCGAAGCGAGGAGCCGCACTTCTTGCTCCGTCGCCGGAAGAACGGTGCCGACTGCGCCGAGGAGCCTGCCCACCTCATGGATGCCTGCGACCAAGCCCCCCTCTGCCTCGACCATGGCTGCGAGCACGAGGTTGCCGAGCGCATGCCCGGCCAGCTCTCCGGCCTCGTAGCGGTGCTCCATGGCGACGGCGAGCGATGAGCCGGGTGCGGCTAGTGCGACGAGGCACTTGCGAAGGTCCCCGAGTGCTGGGACGCCCAGGAGCTCTCGAAGACGGCCTGACGAGCCCCCATCGTCCGCCACGGAGACGATCGCGGTGATGTTGGACGCGAACATCCGGACCGCTCGCAAGGTCACCGCCGTGCCATGACCACCACCGAGTGCGACCACACGCTCGGCCCGCATTAACGCTCGCGATCGCGATGGAAGGTGGCGATGGGCGCCCCGTCGGACCGAAGCCGACGAGCAAGCTCTTCGGTGATCGCCACCGAGCGATGCTTTCCGCCGGTGCAGCCGATGCCGATGGTCAGGTAGGTCTTGCCCTCCTTGCGGTACGCCGGCAGCAATGATTCGACGAGTTCGCACACCTTGTCGATGAACTCCTTCGAGCCTTGTGCCTCGAGTACGAAGTCGCGTACAGGTGCCTCGAGCCCGGTGTGCTCGCGTAGCTCGTCGACCCAGTGGGGGTTCGGAAGGAAGCGGACATCGAAGACCATGTCGACGTCGAGCGGGAGGCCGTACTTGAAGCCGAACGACATGAGCGTGGTGCGCATGACCTCGGGACCGAGGGACTCGCCGAACAGCTCGAAGATGCGCGACCGGAGCTGATTGGCATTGAGCTCCCCGGTGTCGAGCGAGATGTCGGTCACAGCAGCGAGTGGCTCCAGGCTCTTTCGCTCCTGGGCGATCGAGATCTCGACTCCTGCGCCTGTTCTGGGGTGGCGACGCCTGGTGCCCTCGTAACGTCGAACGAGTACCTCGTCAGACGCATCGAGGAACAGCACCCGAACCACGTGGGCGCCCTCGCGCAGTCGTTCGATCGCCTCGAGGAGTTCTGCCATCTCGCCGACTCCCGGACGACCCACCACCAGGGCCACCCTCGTGTGCTCTCCCCCTGGCCCTGAGACGAGCTCGGCCACACGGGGCATGACCGCAGGCGGCAGGTTGTCGATCACGAACCAGCCAAGATCCTCGAGGCTCGCCGCCGCGGTCGAGCGGCCAGCGCCTGACATGCCTGTGACGATCACGAACTCGGCCATGGACTCAGTCTGCCTCCTCTGGCTCCCCCGTCTCGGCACCGTCAGGCATGAGCTGCGACCAGATCCCGTCGGCCACCTCGGCGGGCAGCCATGACAGCGCAGCCAGTGCCGTTCTGCCAGCCACCCGGATCGCCTCGACCGTGCCGAACTCTTCCATCAGCCGCTCGCGCCGACTGGGGCCAAGGCCAGGGATTCCTTCCAGCACACTCTTGGTCATGGCTCGACCTCTGGTGGAGCGGTGGAACGAGATTGCGAACCGGTGCGCCTCGTCGCGGATGCGCTGGAGCAGGAAGAGACCCTCTGATCCTCGAGCCAAGACGATCGGCTGCGAGGAGCCTGGGCGGTAGACCTCCTCGAAGCGCTTCGCCAATGACGCCACCTCGGTCCGCTCGCTGAGCTCGAAATCCTCGAGGGCTCTGACGACCACGCCGAGCTGTCCGAGTCCACCGTCGATCAGCAGCAGATCCGCCGGGGCCGCGAAGCCTCGTCGAGCCCCCGCCGTGGTCGACGGCTCGTCCCAGCGACGGAGGCGTCGACGAACGACCTCGTCCATCGCAGCGAAGTCATCGTTGCCCGCGACTGTCTTGACGCTGAAGTGGCGGTAGGCGGACTTCATCGGGACGCCGTCCTCGAAGACCACCATGGAGCCCACGTACGACGTTCCCTGGAGGTGGCTCATGTCGTAGCACTCGATCCGGAAGGGTGGCCGCTTGAGGTTGAGCGCGGTCTGGAGCTCTAACAGAGCCTTCGAGCGTGCGTTGTGGTCGCTGGCCCGTCGGGTCTTGTCACGCAAGAGCTCGTCGAGAGCGTTGCGTTCCGCCATCTCGACGAGACCGCGCTTGCGGCCACGTTGTGGAACGGTCAGCGAGACGCTGAGCCCTCGGCGCTCAGAGAGCCACTCGAGCATGGTCACCTCGTCGTCGGGGAGCTCGCTGACCCCGACCACACCTGGGACCTGCGCCGCTGGATCGCCATAGATCTCGCGCAGTGCGGTGGCGACGAGCTCGCCGCGCTCGAGGTCCTCCACCAGATCCGCCACATATGAGCTCCTGCCCACCACGCGCCCGTGTCGGATGTGGAGCAGGGACGCCGCGAGCTGCAGATCATCCGCAACCACCCCGAGCACGTCGAGGTCGTCGCGATCCCCGAGCACCAGCTGCTGAGACTCGGCAGCCTCCTCCATCGAGGCCACTGCATCGCGCAGACGGGCCGCTCGCTCGTAGTCCTGGTCCGCAGCGGCGCTCGCCATCCTCTGTGTCAGGTCGAGGATCATCGGCGACGCTTCGCCACCGAAGAACCTCAGGAATCCGTCGAGGTGTGCCTGGTAGTCAGCGGGCTCCACGGCGCCGATGCATGGACCGCTGCACCGCTCGATGTCGAAGAGCAAGCAGGGTCGCTCGGACCGCTTGTGGCGCTTGAACTTCTCGTCCGAGCACGTTCGAAGCGGGAACGTGGGCAGGAGGAGGTCGACCGTTCGCCGGAGGGAACGAGGGTGACCAAAGGGTCCGAAGTAGCGAACTCCTCGACGACGCGCTCCGCGCGTCACGACTGGGCGTGGCCACTGCTGATCGGTCGTGATCGCCAACCAGGGATAGCTCTTGTCATCCTTGAGGCGAACGTTGTAGCGCGGCTTGAACGATTGGATCAGCGAGATTTCGAGGATCAATGCCTCGACCTCTGTGGTGGTGGTCATCCACTCAACCCGCTCGGCCGCCGCCACCATCTGCGAAGTCCGGGGGTGCAGCGCGCTCGGGTCCTGAAAGTACGAGCTCAGTCTGGATCGAAGCGAGCGGGCCTTTCCGACGTAGATCACGCGACCGAGGTCGTCGAAGAACTGATAGCAGCCCGGCTCATCAGGAATGGTCTTGGTCGGTGGCCGCAGCGGCATACCCCCCATGGTTGCACCTCGACGCGGCGTCGCCTCTAGAGTGGTTGCACGGGCCCAGGATCCCGCACATCACACACTCTCGAGGCCGACACCACCGCGGAAGGGCGACTGGGCTGTCCCCGCCGGTCATATCGAGATCAACCCCATGAGGGGGCATCATGCTCAAGATCTCCGCCGGGATGCCGCAGGGCTACACCGCCGCGTCACCAGAAGAACTCGCCGAGCGGATCGGAGCGGCGAAGGCCGCCCTTGGCGATCGACTCCTGATCCTCGGCCACCACTACCAGATGGATGAAGTCATGCGGTGGGCCGACGTGCGAGGCGATTCCTTCGGCCTGTCACGTCAGGCAGCGGATCGAGGTGACGCTGACCTGATCGTCTTCTGTGGCGTCCACTTCATGGCAGAGTCGGCCGATATCCTCACCGGTCCCGATCAGCGGGTGATCCTGCCCGACCTCGCCGCCGGCTGTCAGATGGCGGACATGGCGGACATCGATCAGGTCGAGGCGGCGTGGGACCAACTCGGTCAGGTGGTCGATCTTGAACGACTGGTTCCGATTACGTACATGAACTCGACGGCCGCCATCAAGGCATTCGTCGGTCGTCACGGTGGCGCGGTGTGCACCTCGTCGAACGCTCGGGCTGTCCTGAGCTGGGCGATCGAGGGTGCCGAGCCCCGAGGCGACAAGGTCCTCTTTTTCCCAGATCAGCACCTCGGCCGGAACACCGCAGTGGACATGGGCTACAGCCTCGATGAGATGGAGGTGTGGGATCCTTTTGCGCCGAGTGGTGGCCTGAAGTCGGAGGCGATCGCCGCTGCACGATTCCTGCTCTGGAAGGGTCATTGCTCAGTCCACCAGCGCTTCAATGTCTCGCAGATCGAGTCGTTCCGTGCCGCACATCCCGATGGGCTGGTCATCGTCCATCCAGAGTGCTCACACGAGGTCGTGCTCCAGGCTGATGCCTCCGGCTCCACCGATGCGATCATCCGCTTCGTCGACGCAGCGGCGCCGGGCACTGCGATCGGGATCGGCACCGAGGTCCACCTCGTCAAGCGCCTCGCTGACGAGCACCCGGACCTCGAGATCATCTGCCTGGACCCAGAGGTGTGCCCGTGCGCCACCATGGCCCGCATCGACGCCCCCCACCTTTGCTGGGTCCTCGAGGAAGCAGTCGCGGGACGAATCCGCAACCAGATCACTGTGGACGCCTCGACGGCCGAGTGGGCAAAGGTTGCGCTCGAGCGCATGTTGAGCATCACGTGAGCTTCTGGCGCCTGCTCGGCAACATCATCTGGCTGCTCACCTTCGGGCTGGCCCTGGCCGTCAGCTTGCTCATCAGTGGGCTGCTGATGTGCATCACCATCATCGGCATCCCGTTCGGCATCCAGGCCTTCAAGCTGGCCGCCTACTGCATCTGGCCCTTCGGCTCAGAGATCGTCCAGGTCGATGCCACTGCGCCAGGGTGCATCGGCAACGTCATCTGGTTCGTGCTTGGCGGCTTGTTCTCAGCGCTGATGGCGCTGCTCCTCGGAGTCATCGCCTGCATCACCATCATCGGCATCCCGTTCGGCCTCATCTTGTTCCGGATGGTCCCGTTGATCGCCTTCCCCTTCGGCAAGGCGGTCGTGCCAGCAGGCTCCTCGCGCTTCGCCTAGGGAGTGAGCAGGGGCGCCAGCACCGCACCGGTGTGGCTTCCGGGCACTGTGGCCACCTGCTCAGGTGTCCCCGCAGCGACGAGCTTGCCGCCTCGGTGGCCTCCCTCTGGCCCAAGGTCGAGCAGCCAGTCCGCGGTCTTGATGACGTCGAGGTTGTGTTCGATGACGAGCACCGTGTTGCCCTGATCGACGAGACGCTGCAAGACGGTTAGCAGTCGTGCCACGTCTTCGAAGTGCAAGCCAGTGGTCGGCTCGTCGAGGACGTACAGCGTATGTCCGGTCGGCCGTCGGCTCAGCTCAGAGGCGAGCTTGACCCGCTGCGCCTCGCCGCCTGAGAGTTGTGGTGCTGGCTGGCCCAACCTCACGTACCCGAGGCCGACGTCATCAAGGGTCTGGAGGTGGCGCCGGATGCTCGGTTGGTTGTCGAAGAACTCGAGCGCCTCGCTGACCGGCATGTCGAGGACGTCGGCGATGTTCTTGCCTCGGAACAGCACCTCGAGCGTCTCCCGGTTGTAGCGGGCGCCGCCGCAGACCTCGCACGGCACGTAGACATCGGGCAGGAAGTGCATCTCGATCTTGATCGTGCCGTCACCAGCGCAGGCCTCGCAGCGTCCCCCCTTGACGTTGAAGGAGAACCTGCCAGGGAGGTAGCCGCGCACTTTCGCCTCCTGAGTCTGGGCGAAGAGCTTCCTGATCGAATCGAAGACGCCGGTGTAGGTCGCTGGGTTGGATCGAGGCGTTCGCCCGATGGGCTGCTGGTCGACGGCGACGACCTTGTCGACGTGCTCGACCCCTGTGATCTTGAGATGCCGACCTGGCAGCTCCTTGGCTCGATGGACCTGGTGCAACAGGCTCTTGAGCAGAATCTCGTTGACCAGGGTCGACTTGCCGGAGCCCGAGACGCCGGTCACTGCGACCATCATCCCCAACGGGATGGTGACGTCGAGGTCGTCGAGGTTGTTCTCACTGGCGCCGAGCACCCTGAGCGAGTCCCCACTGCCCTCTCGCCGCTCGGCGGGAATCGGGATCGAGCGCTTCTTGGCTATGTACTGCCCCGTCAGGCTCGCCTTGTTGGTGAGGAGACCTCCCCTGCCCCTGATGGGTCCAGAGTGGATGACCGCTCCCCCGTGCTCGCCAGCTCCCGGTCCCACATCGACCGCCCAGTCCGAGGCCAGGATCGTCTCTTCGTCGTGTTCGACGACGATCACCGTGTTGCCGAGATCTCTGAGCCGCTCCAAGGTGGCGATGAGGCGTCGGTTGTCGCGCTGATGGAGTCCGATCGAGGGTTCGTCGAGCACGTAGAGCACGCCGACCAGACCGCTGCCGATCTGGCTCGCCAGCCGGATCCGCTGTGCCTCGCCACCTGAGAGCGTCCCGGCCGCTCGGCCGAGCGAGAGGTAGTCGAGACCGACATCGAGCAGGAACCGCATCCGCTCCAGGATCTCTTTGACCACCCTGTCGCCGATCAGGTGGTCTCGCTCAGAGATCTCGAGGCCCTCGAAGAAGCTGACCGCGTCGCCGATCGACAGATCGCACACCTCAGAGATGCTCTTGGCGTCGATGGTCACTGCAAGGCTGACGGGCTTGAGCCGAGCACCGCCGCAGGAGCGACAAGCCACCTCGCGCATGTACTGCTCGATCTGCTCCCTACTCCAGTCCGAATCTGCCTCTCCGTACCGGCGCTGGAGCCACGGGACCACACCCTCGAACG
>CAITOG010000115.1 GCA_903893955.1 uncultured Actinomycetes bacterium | reverse complement strand
GGCGATCCCCTCTGACAAGAGGTACGGGCCGGTCGCCCGGTGGTGCGTCGAGATCGAGATGGCCGCCTCGGAGAACATCACGTTGGCGACCACGGCACCAGCGATACAGCCAAGGATCTGGGCTGGGACGTAGCACGCGGCGTCGCGCCAGGAGATGCCACCGAAGCTCGCGTCGACGAGCGACACGACGGGGTTGAAGTGAGCACCAGAGACCGACGCGAACATCAAGATGATGGCGAAGAGTCCGGCGCCCGTGGCGATCGCGTTCTCAAGCAAGTCGACGCCGGTCGCACCGGGGCTGAGCTGCTGCGCAGCGATCCCTGAGCCGACGACGATCGCGGCGAGGAAGGCGCTGCCAAGCAGCTCAGCTATGACCCGACGCCACAGTGCGACCTGCCCCACCTCAGCTCCTCAGCAGCACTGTGTCGTCACAGGCGCGATGACGCTGGTCGAGCAGCACCCTGCCGTGTCGAGACCCGTGTCCGGCTCGAGATCGGAGGCATCAGCGAGGACGGTGTAGACCTCCCACTTCTCCGCGTCAGGGCCGGAGACCCACACCTTGTCCTGGACGGCGTAGCAGCACGTGGTCTTCTCCTCGACAGTGGTCTCGAGTCCCTCGCCGCCCAGCCGAGCCACCGCAGCGATCACATCGGCGCTTGAGTCAACCTCAACACCGAGGTGATTGATCGAGACGCCATCGCTCGAGCCACCGAACAGGACAAGCTTGAGCGGTGGGTCGGCGATAGCGAAGTTCGCGTAGCCCGGCTGCACCTTGGCCGGCTCCGTCCCGAAGAGTGCGGTATAGAAGGTGATCGCCTCCTCAAGATCGGTCACGTTGAGGGCGAGCTGGACTCGAGACATCGATACGCTCCTTAGATAGACATCCATCGATATGAAACCCTGCCATGATTCATCGATAGATGTCAATACAATGTGGAGGTGGATCATCCTGTGCCTGCCGAGTGTTGCGACGAGGCGAGCAACGAAGCTCTCGACGACGCTGCTGCTGCAGCGTTGGCGTCGCTCCTCGCCACGCTGAGTGACCCGGTGCGGCTCCGGATCTACTCACTGATCGCCAGCAGTGACGAAGTGTGCTCGTGCAACCTCGAAGGGCCGGTCAACAAGAGCCAGCCGACGATCTCGCATCACACCGCCAAGCTCGCTGCTGCTGGGCTCATCATCGGCGAGCGACGAGGCCGATGGACCTGGTGGCGAGCCGTCCCCGGTCGCGCGAACGACCTCGCCACATCGATCCTCGACCTCGGTCGCCCTTGAGCCCCTCCAGGCTCTTCGGCGGTCCAAGCCGCCGCGTCGCGGTCCCAGCTCGAAGAGCTGGCGCCATCGGTCCCACCAGCCAGCGCACACAACCGTCAAACACAGGCGGGGCACCGCCTGCCAGGACACGACGGGCTCGCTCAGCTCATGGACCGCACGTAGTTACGTGGCAGAGGTGGTGAGCGGGCTGTAGAAGACCAGACCGTTGCCCTTGTGGTCGTAGACGACCGCACGCCGCTCGTGCGCATCGTCATAGGGACCCTTCACCACAGCTCCACCGTGGGCCTCGATGGCAGCGGCAGCTGCGTCGACATCGTCGGTCTTGACGCCGACGACGACCTGACCGGGGAGCGGGTGGTCGATCGAGGTGGCGAGCGCCAGAGTGATCGACCCACCGTCGAGCGCAGCGAAGTGGGAGCCATCGCGAAACTTGAGTGGCATCCCCAGTGTCTCTGAGTAGAAGGCGATCGACGAATCGAGGTCATCGGTCGACAGGACGACCATCCGCACATCGTGATTGCTCATGACTTCCTCCTTGCTCGCATCTCACTTCAGCGAAGCACAATCTTGCGACGAGATCGTGGCTTCCACCTGCGTCACTCAGCTTCGTCGAGGTCAGGCCGCGGCGTACCTGGAAGAAGGCGGCGTGGCCCCGGTCCTTCAGTCGCCAGCTGGTCCCCGGGGTTGACCAGCAGGCAGCGCTTGAATGAGAGGCACCCGCAGCCGATGCAGGTCGTCAGATCGTCTCGAAGGCGGATGAGTTGTTCGATCTGGAGATCGAGGCGCTTCTTCCAGAGAGAAGACAACCTGGCCCAATCCGCCTCACGAGGCGTGCGCTGGTTGGGGAGATCCTCCAGGGCTGCCTTGATCGTCGCGAGAGGAATGCCGACTAGCTGCGAGGCGCGGATGAACGCGAGCCTTCGCAGGGTGTCTCGGCCATAGCGACGCTGGTTGCCATCATTGCGCCAGCTCGAGATGAGCCCTTCACGCTCGTAGAAGTGGAGCGCTGAGATGGTCACCCCACTTCGATCTGCGACCTGGCCGACGGACCACTCATGGAATGTCGTCTTGGTGCCAGCCACATCTCGAGGGTAGCGCTTGACCTCAACCTAGGTTGAGGTGTGAGGGTGGACACTACGCAGGCAAACGACACAGGAGGCACTGCCGATGGATCCGTTCATGGTGATCTGTACGTTCAAGGAAGGAACGGCAATGGAGGACGTCTTCGCCGTCGTCGAAGAGGAGCAAGCGCAGGTCAAGACCTTGGAGGACCAAGGTCGCATCGGCTCGGTCCACCTGTCGCTCGCGCGTGGCACGGTCTTCATCGAGATCTTCGCCGAAGACGAGGCGGGGGCAGATGCCACAGTTCGCACACTGCCGATGTCGAGATGGTGGGACATCGATGTGTTCCCGCTCGCCGCTCCTGTCATGTCTGCGGAGGCATCGTGAGCACCTTCACCCCCACCGAGCTCGAGTACCTCGTAGCCCAACCTCTGCTGCGGTTCGCCACCGCCTCATCGACTGGTCAACCTGACGTCGCACCGGTGACTTTCGAGGTCGATGGCGATGACATCATCACCGCCGGCTTCGACATCACCCACACGGTTCGCTATCGCAACATCCGAGCGAATCCGCGTGCGACCGTGGTGGTCGACGATCTGGCATCGCTCGATCCTTGGTCGCCCCGAGGAGTCAAGGTCATCGGCGCGGCGTCCATCGAGGAGGTCGACGGTTCCGAACGTTTCCGAATCTCGCCCGAGGTCATCATCAGCTGGGGCATCAACGACACGACCCCGGGCATCCCGAAGATGGAGCGACGTTCGCTCCGCTGAGGTTGCAGTGACGGCGACCATTGCTTGCAGCCCGGTCAGCGGCCTGCCACTCGGGAGTGGGCGAGGTGCGAGTAAGTACGGTTCGGAGGAGCAGCATCCCATGACTCCTCGAGAGCGAGTCTCACGGACCCCACAGCGCCAAGCGTCAGGCGCCGCGTGACTCGTCGGCCGCAAGCCGACTCGGACGGGCTGCCTCAAGCTGCAGGGCAAGCCGGGCGGCGCCGAGACCGACGTTCACGCCCGCGCCATAAACGCTGGCACCGGAGAGGATGGTTGCGAGCGTGGTCCCCAAGATCAGGCTGACGGCCTGTTCGGCATTCAGGTACCCGACTATCCAGAACCCGATGAAGACGAGTGCGCCGGCGACACCGACTGCTGTCACGATCCATCCGAATGTCTGGAGCACCCCTTGCACCCGCTCAGCGTGGTCGATCCGCTCCGACATCTCCTCGCTTGTATCCATCTGCACCCTTCCGCAAGCTTCCCGGTTGTGTCGGTACCGCCGACCCAACGCCGGAACCTTTGTCCGGCCCGTCGCTCCATCGCCGATTCTTGCAGCGCCCACCTCAGTGACGACGCCAGAACGCCGCAGATCCAATGCCGACGACTGAGCTGGAGACGCTCTTCGACCATTACTGGTCACGGCTCTCGGCCGATGCGATGCTCTCGCCGGTGAGCTCACACACCAGCGAGCAACGACAGAGTGATCAGCGCCGCTGATCCCATGCCCAAAGGAGGAAGGACATGAGTCGCTACCTCATCTCATTCGATGACGGATCGATAGAGATCCCTGACGATGAGCTCGCAGAAGTTGCTGACGCGGCGCATGGCGTTGTCGCCGAGGCTCAAGCTGCAGGCGCATGGGTCTTTGGCGGAGGAGTTGCACGGCAGCAGTCGAGCATCGTCGACCCAGACGGCACCGTCGGGGCGGGACCAGACCCTGAGACCAAGGCTGTCATCGGCGGTTTTGTCATCGTGGACGCATCCAGTCGCGAGGAAGCACACCGGTGGGCTGCCAAGTTCGCTCGAGCGTGCCGATGTGCACAGGAGGTCCGGGAGATCATGGACGACCCGCTCGTCTAACTCGCGAGGAGCGACGCGTCTCGGACGAGCACGAGATCGCCGCAGAGTCCGGCACCTGGTCGGAAGCCGAGGTCCGACGTCCAGGCGAGCGCTGTCGAGGGGACTACCGCGGTTCTCGACGCATGAACCACAGGTGCGCATCGAGCATCGGCGCCTCCTCGACGACCTCGAAGCCAAGCCCACCGCAGAATCGGATGTTCTCGCGCTTGGCGGTCTTCAACCGTCCGACGCGGCCATGGTCGTCGAACTCATTGCAGACCAGCTGCATCGCAGCGTGGCCCATCCCCCTGGATTGGACGCCCCGCTCGACGCCAACCGGGCCGACGTGCCAATGGGGCTCGGCTGTGTCGTGATGAGCGAGAACTGACCGGAAGTAGAGCAATC
>CAITOG010000114.1 GCA_903893955.1 uncultured Actinomycetes bacterium | reverse complement strand
TCCTCAGCGCTCTGTCGAACGATGCCGACGAGATCGGCGACCTGGTCCGGGCCCGCGACCGGGAAATAGCCGTCGCCGAGTCGACCCGCACGCCGGGCAGCCGCCTCAGAGTGGCCCCCGACGATGATCGGGACTCCACCTGGACGAGCAGGCTGCGGCGAGCACCGAGCGCGGACATAGGACACGAACTCGCCGTCGAACGTGGGCTCCTCCTCGTTCCAAAGTGGCCGCATCGCCGCCATGTACTCCTCTGTCCGAGCAGTTCGACGTTCCCAGGGGACCCCGAGCGCCTCGAACTCCTCTTTGAGCCAGCCCACGCCGATCCCAAGGAGCAGGCGGCCGTCGGTGAGGCGATCGACGGTGGCAGCCTCCTTGGCCAAGAGCACGGGGTTGTGCTCCGGCAGGATGAGGATCCCGGTGCCGAGCTTGATCCGGTCGGTCACCGCGCCGATGAAGGCAAGCCACGTGAGCGGATCGGTGATCGCGTTGGCGCCGCCGCCAGGCATCTTGCCATCGCCTGAGTAGGGGTAGGGCGATTCGTAGCCACCGGGAACCACCACATGCTCGAAGGTCCAGATGGATTCGAAACCGGCAGCCTCAGCTGCCTGAGCCAGCTCGATCGCAGCGGCTCGCTCGGCGAACGGTCCTACGTTGCACCCCATCAGGCCGAAATCCATACTGCTGCCCCCTCCGTGACTGCCTCGTGGCAGGAAGCCTGACGATACCCCTCGATGTTCAGGGACGTCGTGAGTGCTCAGGTGAGTCGGGTCATGGCCACGCTGACGCCGAGGACCGAGGCCGGTGCACCGTGGTAGATGCCTTTGAGCGGCGCGGCGTCCGAGTAGTCACGACCTCGTGCCACCACGACGTGACGTGGGCCGACCTCTGCACCGCTGGTTGGGTCGATCGCGTTCCACTCGCCGGCGAAGTAGTCGAGCCATGCATGGCTCTCTCCCTCGGTGGTCTCTCCTGGCTCGACGCCCTCTCGCGGGTAGAGATAGCCCGAGACGTAGCGGGCAGGGATCCCCAGCCCACGAAGGAGGCCTAGCCCCAGGTGGGTGAAGTCCTGACACACGCCCTTGCCGACGATGAGCGCCTCGGTGGCGGTCGTATGGACCCCGGTCACGCCGCTTGCGTACTCGATGAGCTCTCGAGTCCGCTCAGAGACATAGGCCGCCGCCTCATGGGGGTCCATCGCGGCAGTGTCCTGGGCCACGGCTTGGAGGAGGTCATCCGGCACCTCGGTCATGGGGGTGGGTTCGAGCAGCTCATCCATGAGGTCGGCGACCGCACCGCTCGAGAGGTCTCGTCGTCCGAGCGTCCCACGAGGGGAGAGCGCCGCAGCTGTCTCGACCGTCGACTCGGAGGTCACCTGGAGCGAGCTATGGGGTTCGTCGAGCTGGAACGCCACGACCCGGTTCCCCCAGTAGTCCTGGTAGGTCGATCTCCCGGCGGTCGGCTTGACCCGGAGCTCGGTGGCGAGGACCGACTGCGTGGGGAGGCTCGACGGGGTGAGTCGAGCTTCGTTGTGCGATGCCCGAGCCTCGCCGTCATAGGTGAAGCCGGTCTCGTGGACGATATGGAGGCGCCAGCCACCGGTGTGGGGGGACCAGGTCTGGGTCATCCCTCTTCCGTCTCCCACATGACCGAGTGGATCGAGCCAAAGTGCTGTGTGGCGACAGCCGCCGAGCTGCGAGCGCACGAGTCCGAGATGTCCTCGAGCAGCTCGGGGAGCTCGTCGAGCAACGACTCGCGATCGGTGTACATCAGGCTCGTCCTCATCTGGCCGATAATGCGCCGTGCCTTCGAGCTGGGTGGACCGCTCCTCGTGCTCGGACCTTCGAGGGCAGCCAGGCACTCCTCGGCTTCCTCGAGGGCGTGGATCGCCGACCGCGGGAACAGCGGGTCGAGGAGGAGGAACTCAGCGATCTC
>CAITOG010000113.1 GCA_903893955.1 uncultured Actinomycetes bacterium | reverse complement strand
TGTCCGGCGGATCAGATTCCTGACCTTGCTGGTAGGATTTTACCAGCGACACGCCAACGAACCGCCGTCGGAGGAATCAACATGGCCACCCCTCGTGAGCTGCTGAACGAAGCCAAGAGCCACATCCGTGAAGTGACACCCGCCGATGTCGTCGACCTCGTCGGGACGGCGACCTTCTTGGACGTCCGCGAGCCGGACGAGTACGAGCAGGGCACCGTGCCTGGGGCGACCCACATCCCCCGTGGTCACCTCGAGTTCCAGGTCGAGGGCCGGCTGCTCGAGAAGGACGCGCAGATCGTCGTGTACTGCGCCGGTGGCGTCCGATCGGCATTCGCCGCCAAGACACTGCTGGACCTGGGCTACAGCGACGTGGTGAGCGTCGATGGTGGCTTCAACCGGTGGAAGGACGAGGGCCGCCCCTGGATCACGCCGCAGACGTTGACCCCTGAGCAGCGCAACCGCTACCAGCGTCACCTCCTTCTTCCCGAGGTCGGAGAGGCAGGGCAGCAGAAGCTCCTCGAGTCGAAGGTCCTGATGCTTGGGGCAGGTGGTCTCGGCTCACCAGCAGCCCTCTACCTCGCGGCAGCCGGAGTCGGGACGCTCGGCATCATCGACATGGACGTCGTCGATGCGTCGAACCTCCAGCGACAGATCCTCCACAACCTTGACCGGATCGGTGATCGCAAGGTCGATTCAGCCAAGAAGACCCTGACCCTCATCAACCCTGATCTCGATGTGGTCACCTACGACACACGTCTTGGCGCTGACAACATCCTCGACATCATCGACGGCTACGACCTCATCGTCGATGGGACCGACAACTTCCCGACTCGGTACCTTGTCAATGACGCAGCGCTGCTCAAGCGGATCCCGGTCGTGCATGGCTCGATCTTCCGATTCGAGGGACAAATCACGGTCTTCGATCCCTACAACGGCCCGTGCTACCGGTGCATGATCCCGGAGCCACCGCCGGCCGAACTCGCGCCGAGCTGCTCGGAGGCAGGTGTCCTCGGTGTCTTGCCAGGCATCGTCGGATCGATCCAAGCGCTCGAGGCAATCAAGCTGTTGCTCGGCATCGGCGACACGCTCGTGGGACGACTGCTGGCCTTCGACGCCCTCGAGGAGTCATTCCGGACGTTCAAGGTCCGTCGTGATCCGGCATGCCCGGCCTGCGGCCCTGACGCCGGCGAGATCATCATCGCCGAGTACGACGACCTCTGCATGCCCCACGCAGGCTGATCGATGCTCGGTGGCCTCGTCTTTGGGATTATGGCGATCTTCGTCGCAGCAGTGGCGATCACGCGCATGGTCCAGTCACGCCGACGCAGTCGCTGACCCAATCCTCGGTCGCCTCTCGGCCTTGGGGATCGTGTCATATCTCGTGGCCTGCGCTTCGCTCACTCGGCTGTCTCGCGGGCCGCAGCTCGCTGAGGTGCCATTGAGCATGTGTGGCGGCTGACAAATCGCAAGATCGGCGTGCGGGGCTTACGAAGCCACGAGCTCTTCGTAGCGACGCACATGCGCCGCCACCATGGTGTCGATGGTGTGTGAGCGAGCGAGGACAGCTCCTGCTTCCACGAGCTGTGCCCGAAGCGAGGCATCGCCGAGCACGCGACCGAGGTTGCTAGCGAGAGCGCTGACGTCGCCGACAGGGGACAGCAGCGCCTCTCGGCCGGAGACGAGCCAGTCGCCGACTCCCGGACAGCTCGTGGCTACCACCGGGACCCCACCAGCCGCTGCCTCCACCACGACGAGCGGCTGACCCTCCCAACGAGAGCTCAGCAGGGCGACGTCGCCGGCCCCGAGGATGGCACGTGCGTCAGCTCGCCAGGGGCTCATGTGGACGCGGTTGCGCACGCCGAGCTCGAGCGCACGCGTCTGCACCTCGGATTCGAGCGGCCCTCCGCCGAGCAGGAGCAGCTCGACCCCTTCCAGCCGTGCGACTGCGGCCACGGCGAGGAGAGGGTCCTTCTGTGGGCTGAGACGGGCAGCTTGGATCACGAGCGGGACCGTCGCATCGATGCCGAGCTCGGTCTCGAGGTCGGTGCGGCTCATCGGGCTCGGCGCCGGAGCGACCCCGTTCTCGATGAGCCACGTGGAGAGACCTGCTCGACGCAGGTCGTCGACCAACCCGGGGCCGACCGCTGCCGCCTGGACTCCTGAGCGAGCCACCAGGCGCGCACTTCGAGCGAGATCGTCGGGCGGGAGGCCGTGGCACGTGACAAGGCTGCGCCGGCGCCCAGCGGCAAGCGCGATCGGCCATGCGGTTCGGAGCCCATGGCCGTGGACGATCGATGGCCGAACCGTGTGGACCACCTTGCGCAGGGCTCGGGTCCACGAGAGCAGGCCAAGGCCGTGAGGATCTGGCAACCGATGGAGCAGCACGCCGCCGGAGGCCACGACGTCATTGACGACGCCTGGCATAGGGCTGTCGCCACCTGCTGCGATGTGGACTTCGATGCCGGACTGGCGCAACCCACCAGCCAGCAGGCCGACCATCGCTTGCATCCCCCCTGTCCCGGCCTCAGAGAGGACGAGCAGCACCGTCGACGCCTGGTCGACCACCTAGGGAAGCTCCATCAGCTCGATGCGCGTGCCATCGGGATCGGTCAGGTAGATGAAGCGAAGGGCACCGTCGGCAAGCTCGGTTCGTGTGCCCTCGATCACCGTGCCGCCGAGACCGACGAGTCGACCGAGCTCTTCATCAAGATCATCAACCCGGAACGAGAGGTGCGTGAGGCCAGCTGTCGGGATCGGTCGGCGTGCCTCGATCGAGGCCAGTGGCTTCTCGAAGCACAGCAGCTCGATGGCGACCTGATCTCGGCGCAGGAACTGCGACGTGAGCGTGACCGCATCGAGCTCCATCAGTCCCGCGAATGCGTCGCCGACCTCATGTCGCTCAGCCTGGT
>CAITOG010000112.1 GCA_903893955.1 uncultured Actinomycetes bacterium | reverse complement strand
GTGAGGTCGGTACCGTCGATCCGGACGGTGCCAGATGTCGGCTCTTCGATCCGCACGATGGCTCGACCAGTCGTCGATTTGCCGCACCCTGATTCGCCGACGAGACCCAAGGTCTCGCCCTCGAAGACGTCGAAGGATACGCCTGCCACAGCTTGGACGTTCTGTCGCCCCTTCTTGAAGGTGACGACGAGATCTGAGATGGAGAGCAGCGGTGTGTCGGCAGCCATCAGGGAGACTCCTCAAGCGTGGTGACTCGACCCGCAGTGCCACCTGGGAGCGGGTTCCAGCACGCAAACAGGTGGGTGGGGTCGCTCGGTGCGGGCCGGAGCGGCGGTGCCTCTGTCCGGCACTGGTCTGTCGCGCTCTCGCAGCGAGGAGCGAAGGCGCAGCCGGGCGGCGGGTTGATGAGGTCTGGCGGTCGACCATCGATCGCGGTGAGTCGAGTGTGACTTGGGTCCGAGATGCGAGGTGTCGAGTTGAGGAGCGCTTTCGTGTAGGGCATCGCCATGTCGGCGAACAGCCGGCGGGTGGTGGTGGTCTCGACGATCCGACCTGCGTACATCACTGCGATCTTGTCGGTCCGAGTGGCCACGACGCCGAGGTCGTGGGTCACGAGGATCACTGCCATGTGGCGCTCCTGCTGGAGGCTCGAAAGCAGATCGAGGATCTGCGCCTGCACGGTCACGTCGAGTCCGGTGGTCGGCTCGTCGGCGAGCAGCAGACGGGGTGAACAGGCCAGTGCGATGGCGATGGTGACCCTCTGGCGCATCCCGCCCGAAAGCTGGTGGGGATAGTTGCGGACACGCTCCGTAGGGGAGGGGATGCCCACCTGCCCGAGGAGCGAGATCGCTGTCGCCTTGGCCTCAGCCTTGTCCATGGACGTGTGCAGCCGGAGCGACTCGGTGATCTGGCGCTCGATGCGGACCACTGGGTTCAGCGACGTCATCGGGTCCTGGAACACCATTGCGATCTTCGCCCCCCACAGGGTCCGAAGCGTCTTATCCTCAGCGCCGACGATCTCGGTGCCGTCGAAGACGATCGAGCCACTCTGCGTGGTGGTCCGACGGGGCAGCAGTCCCATGATCGAGCGAGAGAGGACCGTCTTGCCGGATCCAGACTCACCGACGATGCCGAGCGTCTCTCCACGTCCAAGCTCGAGGGAGACCCCATCGACCGCTCGCACCCGGCCACGAGGCGTGGCGAACGAGGTCTTGAGATCCGTGACCTTGAGCAGGAGCCCTTGGGTCTCTTCCTCGGTCGGGAAGCCCTCGTCGACCACCAGCTCGCCGCTCACAGCTTCGAGTCCTGGACGTCGAGCACCTGACGCAGCGAGTCGCCGATCAGGTTGAGTGCGATCAAGAACAGGAACATCGCCAACGATGGGAACAGCGCGAGCCACGGATTCTGGCTGAGGTAGGTCCTCGACTCGCTGATCATGTTCCCCCACGAGGCGGTGGGTGGCTGCACCGAGAGGCCAAGGAACGCCAGTGCTCCCTCGAGGATGATGACGCTGGCAACCCCGATGAGGAAGAACGAGATGATGGCGGGCAGGACGTTCGGCAGCAGCTCGCGCGTCAGGATTCGGATGTCGGTTGCTCCCTGGGACTTGGCTGCGGTGACGAATTCTCGGGTGGCGTAGGACAGGGTTGCCGCTCTGACCACCCGATAGACCAGCGGAATCGAGGCGATCCCCACGATGATGGTGATCTTCCAGATGTCATGGCCCCAGAAGGCAACGATTGCGATTACCGCCACCAGTGCGGGGAAGGCCAGCATGACGTAGGAGACGGCACTGACGAAGCTGTCGACAGCCCCTCGTCGATAGGCCGCCACCATGCCAAGCGTCCCGCCGAAGATCATGCCGATCGTCATCGCCCCGAAGCCCACGATCAATGAGACCCGAGCGCCGTAGATGACTCGGCTCAAGATGTCACGGCCGAGGTCGTCGGTGCCGAGCAGATGGGCTGTGGTGGGTCCTTGATTGATGGCGTCGAAGTTGGCGTTGTTCGGGTCCTGGAGCCCGAGCAGCGGCGCCAAGATCGAGGCGAGGACGACCAAGGCGACCCAGCCTGCGAAGATCCAGAAGAACACGCCGACCTTCTTCTTCTTGACGATGCCGTCGTCGTCGGCCGCTTCGGGTGCGGCAGACGCGACTGTTGCTGCGATGTCACTCACGGGCGATCCTTGGGTCGAGGATGGTGAACAGGAAGTCGATGATGAAGTTCAAGACCACGACGACGACTGCCACGAAGAGTGTGATGCCCTGGACGGTCAAGTAGTCGACCTGCTGGATCGAGTTCACAAGGGCGTAGCCCAGACCTGGGATGGCGAGGAGGTACTCGACGACGAACGCACCGGCGATCAGGCCACCGATGTTCAGACCAGCCGCCGCCAACAGGGAGAGCGACGAGGGTCGCAGAGCGTGCCGCCACATGATGTAGCGGTCAGAGAGACCCTTCGAGCGGGCCATCGTGATGTACTCCTCTTGCAGCGTCGAGATGAGGTCGCCTCTGAGGAGTCGGAAGTAGATCACGATCGATCCGACCGCCAGCACGATGGCCGGCAAGATCATGGTGTGCAGGTTCGACCACGGGTTCTGCGTGAACGGGACGTAGGAACCTGGGCCTGGGAAGACGTGGAAGTGGATCGAGAAGATCAGCACCAAGAACACGATGATGATGAACGGTGGAAGCGCAAGCATCGCGAAGCTCGAGGTCGTGCTGACGCGGTCGAGCAGTCCGTTGGGACGGCGAGCTGAGGCGATCGCAAGCGGAATGGCGATGCCGAGGGCCAGTACCTGAGAGATGATCACCAGCTCGATGTCGATCGGGACTGCGTGCGCAAGCGTCGACGTGACGGTGGCATGGGTGATGAAGGACTGCCCGAGGTTCCCGGTCAAGACGTTGCCGAGCCAGATCCAGTACTGCTGCCAGATCGGCTTGTTCAGTCCGAGCTGCTGGAGGAGGACGGCCTTGTTGTGCGCGGTGTCGTTCGGCCCGAGGATCGTGACCGTCGGATCTCCGGGCAGGAGGTGGATGAGGAAGAAGGTGCCGATCGACACCACGAACAAGATGGCGATGAGCGCGAGCGCCCGCTTGAACAAGAACTTCGCCACCCGGTGCCTCCCCCCTCAGTGCCCTCGGTGGAACATGATCGGCGATGATAGGTCATCGCGACCCAGCACGTGCGGCGTGGCGGTGAGTTTCCTGAGCCGCTCGATCAAGTCGGCCTCCGTTGCCTCTGTAACATCCGTCCGTGGCCAACGAGGAGACCGAGAGCAGCAAGCTCGCAGATGCGCGAGCCGCGTTCTGGCGGCCGTGGCGTGCCTACGCCCCCAACCCACCGTCGCACCCAGTCATCATCGTCTCGCTCATCGCCAGCGGCGTCATTGCAGTCCTCGGGGTGTGGCTGCGATTCTCCGCACCGTCACCTCTGTGGCTCGACGAGGCGCTCACGGTCAACATCGCCCACGCGCCACTCGGACGGATCCCGTCACTCCTCAAACGAGACGGTGCACCACCGCTCTACTACGCAGCACTCCACGGCTGGATGGCCATCTTCGGAACCTCTGATCTCGCTGTCCGTTCCTTGGCCGGTGTCGCGTCGGTGCTGACCGTCGTGGCGCTCTTCTTCCTCGTGCGTCGGGTGTTCGGGGGCGAGGTTGCCCTCATCACCTCGGTGCTGCTCCTTGCGGCGCCGTTCGCCACCTACTTCGCCACCGAGTCGCGCATGTACGCCGTGGTGATGCTCGAGGTCGTCATCTTGGGATGGGGCGTCGTCAAGCTCTACGAGCGTCCAGGGATCTGGCCAAGCGTGGTCGTTGCGCTGTCGTCCGCTGCGCTGCTCTACACGCACTACTGGTCCATCTACCTGCTGGCGATGGTCGGTGGCTGGTGGGTCGTGACGCTGGTGTGGTGCGGTGGCAGGCCAACACGCCGCGCCGCGTGGTGGGGGCTTGGCTCGCTCTTCGTCGCCGGCGTGTCGTTCCTCCCGTGGTTGCCAACGTTCCTCTACCAGTCGAAGCACACCGGGACGCCGTGGGCGACGCCGCCCGGGCTCCAGATCGCCATCACCGGGGTGCTCCACTTCTACGACAACCCGGCCGCCAATCCGGCCCCGCCAGGTCCCGGCCTCTTCGCTCTCCAGGTGCTCACGGCAGGGCTAGTGGTGACAGGAGTCTTCGGCATCGCCAGATCTCGCTTCGTCCTCGAGCTCGATCTCCACTCAATCCGTCGGGGCCGCTTCCTCGCAGCCGTCGTCTTCGGGACGCTCGCCATCGGCATGATCGGCGCGCACCTCAGCAAGAGCACGTTCGTGCCTCGCTACGCCGCTGTCGCCTTCATCCCGCTGATCGTGCTGCTGGCCCTTGGAACCCAGGCCCTGTGGTCCGCGTGGTTCAGGGTGGTCGTCGTCGCCATCTTCTGTGGCGTGATGCTGTCGACAGCGATCGTCTGGCGAAGCTCAGACAGGACGCAGGCTGTCCCTATCGTCACCGTCCTCAAGCAGCAGGCCAAGCCGGGCGATCTCGTGCTGTTCTGCCCTGATCAGCTCGGTCCCTCGGTGATGCGGATCCTTCCCAGCGATCTCGGCCTCCGGACCTTCTCGTACCCGCGCTTCGACGATCCTCGCTTCGTGAACTGGGTCGACTACGACCAGGCGATCCACGCCACCTCACCGTCGAAGTTCGCGTCCAAGGTCGAGCACGTCGTCGATGGCCACAGCGTCTGGCTCGTCTGGTCGACCGGCTACGGACCCTTCAAGTCAACCTGCGGCTACTTGGCGTCGACGCTGCTCACACTTCCAGGCTGGAACGGCCATCAGTGGGTCAACGCATACCAGTTCCGCTACTTCCAGTCGATGAACCTCACGCAGTTCGTCCCACCCTCCTCTCAGGCCCACTCCCGAGGGTGACGAAGAGCTCGGCCAGCGTGCGGTCGTCGCTTCGGTCCGCAGCAGTGCCGTGGGCGGTGTCGAGGGTCGTCATCGTCGCAGCGATGCTCGTGGCCCGGTGGCGGGCCGGCAGCTCGCCGCTCTCTCATGCTGGCGCTGCGGCGCGAGCAGCACAGGGCGTCGGCGCATGGGACGCAGGCTGGTATCGGGCGATCGCCCTGCACGGCTACGCGTCCCTCGGTGAGCAGTCGACTCGCTTCTTCCCTGTCTGGCCGGGCATGCTGCGCGGTCTCCACCTCCTCGGCGTCCCGGTGCTCTGGTCGATGGCGATCGCCACCAGTCTGCTGTGGCTCGGTGCGCTCGTGGCCATCGATCGCCTTGGGTCTGCTGCAGGTCTGAGCGGCACAGTGCGGAGCACCTCGCTGTGGCTCATCGCTCTGTGGCCAGGAGCGATCGCCACGGTGCTGGGCTATGCGGAGCCGCTCCTGGTGCTCTTGGTCGCATGCTCGCTCGCGCTCGTCCTCGGTGCCGGGGATCGAGCAAGCACGTGGAGCTGGCGATGGGTCGTAGCCGGAGCACTCGGGGGAGTGGCGGCCGCAACCCGGCCGGTGGGAATCCTCCTCGTCCTCCCGTTTGCCCTCGAAGCATGGCGGCAGCGACCTCGAGGGGCAGCGGCTCTTGGAAGTCGGCTTGTCGGCATCGGCGGTCCGGTCATCGGGCTGGGTTCCTACCTCGCCTGGTGCCGACACCAATTTGGAGATGCTCTACTGCCACTTCGGATCCAGACCCAAGCTACGCACCACGGGGGATTGACCAACCCGGTGAGCGGCCTCGTGGGTGATGTCCGGCTTGCACTCGACCATCACCTCTCTGACGCCCTCCACCTGCCCTTCGTGCTCATTGCCATCCTGCTGTGCATCCTGGCGTTCCGTCGCGTGGCGCTGTCTCTCGCCGTGTATTCAGCGGCCGTGGTGGTGGTCGCGCTCTCTGGCCACAACCTCGATTCGTTCGAGCGCTATGTGTTGGCCGCTCCCGGCGTCTTCTTCGCCGGGGCCACGCTGCTTGCCAACCGAACGCTCAAGGTGGTGATCCTGGTAGGGCTCGGGGGTGCGCTGTTCGCCTACAGCGCCCTTGCTCTCGGCAACGTGGTGGTGCCCTAAGGGCATCTCCGTGGCCGGGGTGCCGGCAAGTAGAGTTGTCCCGGCACGAAGAGCGAGGACGATGAAATGACCACCCTGGACACGAGCAAGCCGATCGCCATCATCGGAGGCGGACCTGCCGGCCTGACCGCTGCCTACGAGCTCGTCAAGCGCGGTGACAACGTGATCGTCTTCGAAGCCGACGACGTGGTCGGCGGGATCAGCCGGACGGTCGAGCGTGATGGTTGGCGCTTCGACATCGGTGGTCACCGCTTCTTCACCAAGGTGCAGCCGGTCGAGGACCTCTGGCACGAGATCCTTCCTGATGAGGACTTCCTCCTTCGGCCGCGCATGAGTCGCATCTTCTTCGACGGCAAGTACTACGACTACCCTCTCAAAGCCTCGAACGCGCTCAAGAACCTCGGCATCATCGAATCCGTGCTCAGCGTGCTCTCGTATTTCTGGGCTCGGATCAGGCCGCCCAAGGACCAGTCGAACTACGAGAACTGGCTGGTCGCCCGCTTCGGATGGCGCCTGTACCGCCGGTTCTTCAAGACCTACACCGAGAAGGTGTGGGGAGTGCCGGTCTCCGAGATGCCTGCTGACTGGGCTGCGCAGCGGGTCAAGGGGCTGAGCCTCGGCAACGCCATCATCAACGCGCTCACCCCGAAGAGGAAGCAGACCGACATCACGAGCCTCATCGAGGAGTTCCAGTACCCCAAGTACGGACCCGGCATGATGTGGGAGCGCTGCCAGGACCTCATCGAGGAGGCTGGTGGCACGGTCTTGATGAAGACCAGGGTGATCTCGATCAATCGCTCTGAGGACCGAGTCGACTCGGTGACGGTTGCGAACCCCGATGGATCGACGACGGTGCACGAGGTGAGTCATGTAATCTCGACGATGCCGATGAACCAGCTCGTCGCTGCGATCGATCCGCCACCCCCGGCTCCCGCCCTGGCGGCTGGGCAGGACCTGCACTATCGAGACTTCCTCACCGTCGCGTTGGTCGTGCCGGAAGATCGCGGGTTCCCTGACAACTGGATCTACATCCACTCGCAGGAGGTCAAGGTCGGACGGATCCAGAACTTCGGCAGCTGGTCGCCGTTCATGGTCAAGGACGGACGCACCTGCCTCGGTCTCGAGTACTTCGTCTTCGAGGGAGACGATGTGTGGTCGATGGCCGACGAGGACCTCATCGCGCTCGGAACCAAGGAGCTCGCCCACCTCGGCCTGGTCCGTCCTGAGGACGTCGAGGTCGGTTATGTCATGCGGATCCCCAAGGCGTACCCGTACTACGACTCGGTCTACAAGGAGAACGTCGCCGCGGTCTGCGACTTCATCGAGGCTGAGGCGCCGAATCTCCACTTGGTCGGTCGCAACGGGATGCACAAGTACAACAACCAAGACCACTCGATGTACACCGCCATGCTCACCGTGGAGAACCTGCACGGGGCCAACCACGACATCTGGGCAGTGAACGTCGAGGAGGAGTACCACGAGACGTCGTCGACGGGCGCACGCTCCGCCGAGGCAGGCACCGGACGAGACGCTCCTGTCCTGCCACGTCGAGATGGTGGATCCTCGACGTGATGCGTCCGCGAGCTCAAGCGTCAGTCTGAGCGATGTCGGGGGACGAGGGGCACGCTGACGACGAGCGAGAGGACGTCACAGCACTCGACGCGCTCGAGGCCGCGATCGAGGGAATCTCCGGATCAGTCGCTCTGAGCCCTGCTGGCCCGGCACCCGCACTCGGCGGCGAGATGCTGCTCGGCCCGGAGACAATGACCAGGCGAGCTCCTGGCGGACCTGACGAAGATGAGGAGATCGGGTCCGACACGGTCCGCGCTGGTCTCCGCCAGGCTGGACCGCTGGCGATCGCAGGGGTAGCGATCAACGGCATCAACGTGATCGTCACGATCCTCGTGGCGAGGCTCCTGACGACCCGGGGCTATGGACTGCTCAACCAGCTCACCGGCATCTTCTTAATCATCTCGATGCCCGGCTCGGCGATCATCGTCGGGATCGTGCGCAGGGTCACGATGTGGACCGCAGCCGGGGAGTCCCATCGGATCCGGGACTGGGCCCGACGAGTCCATACGCAGGGAACCATTGCCGCACTGATCTTCTTCATCGCCGTCATCGCAGGCGGCCAGCTGCTGGCAGATGCACTCGGTCAGCCGAACGCCATCGGCGTCGTCGCGATCATCGGTGCGGGCGCCGTGTGGATCCTGCTCTCTTTGGATCGAGGCCTTCTCCAGGCTCATCGTGACTACCCGACGCTGGCGAAGAATCTCATCGTTGAAGGTGTGTCGCGCACCGTGATGGTGATTGTCTTCGTTGTCCTCGGGACAGGAGCGTCAGGCATCGCGTGCGGCATCTTGCTGGCCGAGATCATCACCGCGGTCCATGCACGGGTCTCAGCCGACCGGGCGTGGGACGCCGAGGCTGTGGAGGACGCCGGCGAGGAAGCCCTCGGATGGCGCCGGCTCCTCACTCCCGTTGCATCGATCAAGTCGTGGCTCGGCCACCTCCGGCGAGATGACCACCTGAGCGCACCTCCAGAGCTTCGCAGGGTTCTGTGGGTCGACCTGGTCACCGCCCTCATCACCTTGGCGATGCTTGCGCTCCTCCAGAACATTGACATAATCGTCCTCGGCCGACAGAACCCGGCAGCCAGCGGCTCGTACGCCGC
>CAITOG010000111.1 GCA_903893955.1 uncultured Actinomycetes bacterium | reverse complement strand
CGCCAAGGTCGGCGATCGCGTGCGGGTGACGGAGACCAGGCCGCTGTCGAAGCTCAAGCGCTGGCGCCTGACCGAGATCGTGGAGCGTGCGCGATGATCCAGCAGGAATCACGCCTCCGTGTCGCTGACAACAGCGGCGCCAAGGAGGTCCTTTGCATCCGAGTGCTCGGCGGCTCACGTCGTCGCTACGCCTCGATCGGTGACGTCTTCATCGCCACCGTCAAGGACGCCATCCCGGGCGCGGCTGTCAAGCGAGGCGACGTGGTGCGCTGCGTCGTCGTTCGGACGAAGAAGGAGAAGCGTCGTCCAGACGGCAGCTACATCCGCTTCGACGAGAACGCCGCCGTGCTCATCAACGACCAGCTGCAGCCTCGTGGCACGCGCATCTTCGGCCCTGTCGGCCGTGAGCTGCGTGACAAGAAGTTCATGAGGATCGTCTCGCTGGCTCCGGAGGTGCTCTGATGCGTATCAAGAAGGGTGACGACGTCGTCGTCCGTGTCGGCAAGTGGGCCGGCACGCGCGGCGAGGTGATCCGGGCCCTGCCTGCTGAAGGCAAGGTCGAGGTGGCTGGCGCCAACATTGCCAAGCGCCACCTCAAGCAGACCGGCCAGACCATGCAGGCTGGCATCGTGGACAAGTTCGTCCCGCTGCCTGTCGCTTCGGTCTCGCTGTGGTGCAAGAAGTGCGACGGCCCGACCAGGGCCGGCATGAAGGTTGCAGAGGACGGGACCAAGACCCGAATCTGCCGCAAGTGTGGAGCAGATCTGTGAGCACGACGACACGACCCAGGCTCAAGGAGCGCTACGACGCGGAGATCCGCGCCAAGCTCAAGGACGAGCTCGGCCTCGCCAACATCATGGAGTCGCCACGGCTCGTCAAGATCGTGGTGAACTGCGGCGTCGGCAAGGCCACCCAGCAGCAGTCGCTGCTCGAGGGCGCCCAGCGCGACCTCGAGGCCATCACCGGCCAGAAGCCGGCGGTGACCAGGGCCAAGAAGTCGATCGCAGGCTTCAAGCTGCGTGAGGGCCAGCCCATCGGCGTCAAGGTGACGCTGCGGGGTGACCGGGCGTGGGAGTTCCTCGATCGAGTGATCTCGCTCGCCATCCCCCGCATCCGCGACTTCCGTGGTCTGAGCGCCAAGTCATTCGACGGGAACGGCAACTACACGTTCGGCGTGACCGAGCAGCTGATCTTCCCCGAGATCGACTACGACCAGATCGACACCCCTCGCGGCATGGACATCACCATCGTGACCACCGCTCGCACCGACGACGAGGGCCGGGCCTTCCTGAAGGCCTTCGGCTTCCCGTTCCGACAGGAGAACCGCTGACATGGCGAAGAAGGCACTGATCAATAAGCAGCAGAAGACCCCGAAGTTCAAGGTCCGCGCGTACACCCGCTGCCAGCGGTGTGGGCGGCCCAAGTCGGTCTACCGCAAGTTCGGGCTCTGCAGGATTTGTCTGCGCCAGATGGTCCACGCGGGGGAGATCCCCGGTGTGACCAAGGCGAGCTGGTGAGGAGGGAGACGCCATGACAATGACCGACCCCATCGCCGACATGCTGACCCGCATCCGGAACGCCAACAAGGCGCAGCACGACACGGTAACCATGCCAGGCTCCAAGCTGAAGGAGTCCTTGGCCAAGATCCTCGAGCGTGAGGGCTACATCGGGGGCTTCGACCTGGTCGCCAACGAGGGCCGTCCCGGCGCCTCGCTGACCATCCGGCTCAAGTACGACGCAGAGCGTCACGCCACCATCGCCGGACTCAAGCGGGTCTCCAAGCCCGGGCTGCGCATCTACGCCCGTGCCGACGAGATCCCTCGCGTCCTCGGTGGCTTCGGCGTCGCCGTGCTGTCGACCTCGGCTGGCCTCATGACCGACCGGGAGGCGCGTAAGCGCCACCTCGGGGGAGAGGTGCTCTGCCATGTCTGGTAGCAGCACCACGAGTGGAAGGAAGGGAGCGTAGATGTCACGCATCGGACGCAACCCCATCACCGTGCCCTCCTCGGTCACGGTGGACATCGCAGACGGGACCGTCACGGTCAAGGGGCCGCAGGGCACCCTCGAGCGCAAGGTCCCGGGCGCCATCACGATCCGCCAGGAGGGGGAGACCCTCGTGGTCGAGCGTCCCGACGACCTGCGGGAGAACCGTGCCCTGCACGGCCTCACCCGCACGCTCGTGGCCAACATGGTCCTGGGCGTCACTGACGGCTTCTCCAAGGAGCTCGAGATCGTCGGCGTGGGTTACCGTGCCCAGGCCAAGGGACCGAGTTCGATCGAGCTCGCCCTCGGCTTCAGCCACCCAGTGAACTTCGATGCGCCTGAGGGCGTCACCTTCGAGGTCCCGACCCCGACGCAGATCATCGTGAAGGGCAACGACAAGGAAGTGGTCGGCCAGGTCGCCGCCAACATCCGCAAGATCCGCAAGCCCGAGCCCTACAAGGGCAAGGGCGTGCGCTACGCCGGCGAGCGCGTGCTGCGCAAGGCCGGAAAGGCAGCGAAGTAGTCATGGCACACCGCACCACACGAGAGCTGCGCATCCGGCGTCACCGCCGGGTCCGCCTCAGCCTGGCCGGCACGGCCGAGCGACCTCGCGTCGCCGTCTCCCGGTCGAACAAGAACATCAGCGCCCAGGTCATCGACGACGAGTCGGGCCGCACGCTGTGCGCCGCCTCCTCCGTGGAGAAGGGCATCGGCGTCTCCGGCGCCAACATCGAGGGTGCCACTGCCATTGGCAAGGCACTGGCCAGCCGCCTCAAGGAGGCTGGCATCTCAACGATCGTGTTTGACCGAGGCGGCTTCGCCTACCACGGTCGTGTCGCAGCCCTCGCCGAGGCGCTGCGTGATGAGGGACTGGAGTTCTGATGGCGGACATCACGCAGTACGAAGTGCGGACGATCAACGTCAACCGCGTCGCCAAGGTCGTCAAGGGTGGTCGTCGCTTCAGCTTCGCCGCCCTGATGGTCATCGGTGACGGCAACGGGAACGT
>CAITOG010000110.1 GCA_903893955.1 uncultured Actinomycetes bacterium | reverse complement strand
TTCAAAGCTTCCTCGCCGCTGTCCGGCTGCGAGATCAGAAGCTCGTTCACATTCACGCCAAGCTTCGCCGCATATTCCGGGTCCATGGCGTGCTCCGCATCGATGTAGGCGCACGTCCCACCGTTGCGCTGGGCCTCGGCCACCACGTGGGTGGCCAGGGTCGTCTTACCCGACGACTCGGGCCCGTAGATCTCGATCACACGGCCGCGGGGCAGACCACCGACGCCGAGCGCCAGGTCGAGTGCGAGGGCACCCGTCGGGATGGTCTCGATCCCCATGGAGACCTTGTCGCCCATCCGCATGATGGATCCCTTGCCGAACTGCTTCTCGATCTGCCCGAGGGCTACGTCGAGGGCCTTGCCCTGATCATCGGTGTGCGCCATCTCTGCTCTCCTTGTTCCGTTCTGTTCCGTGGTGCGTGCTGGCACCCTAGAGAGGGGGTGTGTCACTAGAGCGATCCACTGTCGAGGAGCGCTGTCCTTCACCGTAGTACGAACAGGTGTTCGTGTGGTGGATTTTGTCTACAGCGCCCAACGGTCGCTCGATCACGAGCCGTGGACGACCCGGCCCCCAGCGATGGTCATCTCGACCGAGGTGTCACCGATCCCCGAGGGTGCGATCTCGAAGAGATCCTGATCCAGCACCGCAACGTCGGCTCGGTAGCCCTCGGCCAGCGTCCCGAGCGAGTCCTCGGTGCCGTTGACGAAGGCAACCCCGCTCGTGAACGCAGCGAGCGAGGCAGCCACGCTCATCGCCTCAGACGGGCGGAAGGGCATCTCGCACTCCGGCGTCCCTGGCTCACCAGCGCGCGCCGATCGCACCCGGTTGACGGCGACGTGGATCTCTTGGAGCGGGTCAGGGCTCGACACCGGCCAATCGCTCCCGAACGCCACGTGGCCCCCAGCGGCTGCAACCGAACCGATCGAGTACTGCCAGTCGGCCCGCTCAGGTCCGACGAACGGGATCGTCAGCTCCTGCATCTGTGGGTCGTTGGCCGCCCAGAGCGGTTGGAAGTTCGCCACCACCCCAAGCTGCCGGAAGCGCCCAAGATCCCGAGGGGAGATGAACTGGAGATGTGCCAGATGGTGACGACCCACATGGCGTCGCTCGGCTGGCAGCGCCTCGATCGCATCGAGGGCTGTCGACACCGCCCGATCGCCGATCGCATGGAAGTGGACCTGGAAGTCCTCGTCATCGAGCACGGCCACCGCGGCAGCGGCCTCTTCCGGTGAGATGAACAGCTCCCCGCGATGCGTGCCGCCGCAGCCCGGTTCCCCGAGGTAGGGCGATCCCATCGCGGCTGTGAAGGTCTCGCAGACGCCATCCATCATCACCTTGGCCGAGGTCGCACGGAACGCGCCTGCGCTGGCAGCCTCACGACGGGTGAGCAAGTCGTCGATCTGCTCGACCCCTCTGCGGCGGTCCCACCAGAGCGCGCCGCGCACCTGCGCGGTGAGCCACCCCTCGCTGGCCGCCGCGACGTAGGCGTCGAAGGTGTCCATGAGGCCAAGCTCAGCGGCGCTTCCCACGCACGCGTCCTGGAAGTGGGTGATCCCGAGCGAGTGGAGCTTGGCCAGTGCGGCCCGCAGCCCTGCCGCCAGCTCATCGGCGCTCGGGCGACCGAGGAGGCGGGCCACCAGCGCCATCGCGCCGTCATGGAGGCAGCCTGTCGGGCTGCCGTCCTTGTCGCGCTCGATTCGCCCATCAGCCGGATCAGGTGTCAGCTCGTCGATGCCGGCCATGTCCAAGGCCACCGAGTTCACCCACGCGCTGTGGTGGTCGCGGTTTGGGAGGAAGGCCGGCCGGCCGTCGGTGACGGCGTCGAGGTCCTCCTTGGTCGGCGTCCCCCCTGGGAAGGCGGCCATCTCCCACCCACCCCCTGTCACCCAGGCGCCCGGCGGGAGGCTGTCGACCCAGGCGGCCACCGTCTCGATGATGGCGTGGCGGCCCCGCACGCCCACCAGGTCGCAGCGAAGCGACTCGAGCCCACCGCCGATGGCGTGGATGTGTGCGTCGCCGAAGGCTGGGATGGCGAGTCGACCTGCGAGATCCACGACCTCGGTCTGCGGCGTGCACAGCTCGGCGACCTCCGCGTCATCGCCGATCGCGACGATCCTGGCACCGCTCATCGCCATCGACGCTGCGAAGCCGCTCGGGGCCGTCGGACTCCAGATCCGTCCGTTCCTGAGCACCAGCGTCGGCGTGTCGGCCTTCACGATCCTCCTCGAAGTCGCTCGTCGACGACATGGCGATAGCGCCGACCTTGCTCGGACGGCACCGAGTCGATGAGGTGGATCGAGGTGGCGACGAAGGAGGAGGAGAACGACGCCCCGAGGAGATCGTCGCTGAGCGCAGCCCGTCGGCGGAGCCGAGCCACGGTGAGGTGCCCGTAGAACGACTCGTCTCTGTCGGGCAGAGAGCGATCGAGCCCGGTGGTGGCGAGGACCTGGTCGACCAGGGCGGCGAGGGGTGCCGCACCGGCGGCTGGAAGGACGAGCGTGCCGTCACGGCCGAGCCGCTCGGTGGCCGGGCCGAGCTCGATCGCCACCTCGCCGCTCAGCGATGCCACCTCGGCCGTGGTCTCGGCCAGCGCACTGATCGTCGACTCGTCGAGGTCGCCGAAGTAGCGAAGCGTGACGTGCAGCCGCTCAGGCGGTTCGTAGCGCACGCCGTCTCTCGCCGGCCGCTCGAGTGCGGCCAGGGCTCCCACCGCCTCGCCCTCAGGGAGCAGGCAGAGGAACACCCCCATCTCAGTCGACGACCGACTGGTAGACGAGCGTGGAGAGCTCTGCCCTGAGCTCGAACGTCGAGCTCGGCAGCATCTGGGTGAAGAACGAGACCTCGAGGTCCTCGATCGGGTCAACCCAGAACAAGGTGGACGCAGCCCCTCCCCAGTAGAACGACCCCTCGGTGGTCATCATCTTGGACCCGGTCGAGTCGAGCACGGTCGCGAAGCCGAGACCGAAGCCGACACCGACCGACGAGGTCTCCGAGAAGATGTCATCGGTGACCGCCATGAGGTCGACCCCGCCGGGGAGGTGGTTGGTGGTCATGTAGTCGAGCGTCCTCGAGCCGAGCAGGCGCACCCCGTCGAGCTCGCCGCCGTTGCGCAGCATGTGGGTGAAGCGGCGATAGTCGTGGGGAGTCGAGACCAGGCCACCACCGCCGGAGAGCAGCGCCGGCTTCCTGAGCGCGGCGGCACCCATCTCCGGGACCGGGTAGGCGACCATCCCGTGTGCTGCGTCAGGGATGTAGAGCGCCGCCAGACGCTCGGCGCGCTCAGGCGGGGCCAGGAAGTCCGTCTCATCCATGCCGAGCGGATCGAGGACGAGTCGACGCAGCGCCACGTCGAGGGGCTCGCCGGTCAGGACCTCGATGACACGCCCGAGCACGTCGGTCGCCACCGAGTAGTTCCATCTGGTGCCCGGCTCGAAGAGGATCGGCAGGGTGGACCAGTCCCGGCACGCCTGCTCGTTGTCAGCCCCTCGAGGGCTGCCGAAGTCGTAGCCGGCCTGCCGATAGAGCGCATCGACCTCGTTCTGGTATTGGAACCCGTAGGTGAGACCAGCGGTGTGTGTCAGCAGGTGCCAGATCCGGATCGGCTCGGTTGCTGCCCTCGTCGAAGGTGCCTCGACGGTGCCGCCGGTGAAGATCCGAGGATCCTCGAAGCAGCCGAGCAGTGGTGCGATCTCATCGGTGAGGTTGAAGCGACCCTCCTCGAAGAGCCGCATCGCCGCCACCGAGGTGATGGGCTTGGTCATCGAGTAGATCCTGAACAGCGAGTCCGCCGTCATCGGCGTGCCGGCCTCCTTGTCACGGGACCCACCTGTGCCGACCCAGGCCACCTCGCCGCCACGAGCCACCACTGCGACCCATCCGGCCAGCTTCGAGGTGTCGACGTAGGTCCGATCGAAGTGTGCCGTGATCCGTTCGAGGCGCTCCGGATCGAGGCTGAGCTCTGCGGGGTCCCTCGTGGGTTCGATCGTCGCCATCGTGGCCTCCTCGTCGTCGGGTCGAAGCGTACCGAACCTCGAGCTCCATGGGCTGTCTCGGTTGGCGATCAGCGCACGCCGAGCGTCCATCCCTCCTCGTCGAGGATCGATGATCGAACCGAAGTCGCCAGCGTCGACCACGTCGACGGGGTGAAGAGCTCTGCCCGACCCGCCGGCCCGAGCGCGCGCAGCGCTCTGAGCGTGCCCTTGACCTGCTGCTCATCTCGGCAGCTGCCCGACTCTCGCCGCCAGTCGAAGAGCCCGTGCCAGGTCTCCGCCAGCACCACAGGGGTGCCGGGATCCTCGGCAGCATCGAAGGGCCACACCGTGACGGCGTCGCCGAGGCGGCGGCGAAGCCGCTCGAGATACGGCAGACAGGTGAGCACCTGGCCTCCGACCGATCCCTTGCCGACCAGCATCCAGCTCGAAATAACCCCGGGGCCCGCCAGCGACTCGGAGAGTCGAAGACGCGGGAGTGGATTCGGCGCGAGCCCCGGCACCTCGACGTCCTTGATCGGCAGGTTCGCCAAGTGGTCGAAGCCCGCCTGATGGGGGCGTCCCCAGAACACCCGCGTGCCGCACGATTCGTTGAGCTGATCAGCGACCTCGAAGCGGTCGTTTCGGTTCCGCTCGTCGTCATGCACCCTGGCCTCGAGCGAGGTCCAGAGGGCACGCCACGCCGGCGTGCCAGCCAGGCCAAGCACCTCGGTGGTCCCTGCAGCGAAGCCGAACGACACGTCGATGACCACGAGGGTCCGCTCCCCTCGTGCCAGCGCGAGGCGGAGGGCTCCTTCGATGAGCTCGCCGGCTTGATGGCGGGTGCTCGGGTTACTCGTTCGAACCGGTCCGGGGCTATCGAGCCGGCCCTGCGCGAGCCAGCAGGAGTCCGCCCCGGTGGTCGGGACAGCCGACGATGACCAATCGATGCTGATCGCCCGCTGGAACGCTCCAGGGGCAAAGGTCACCGCTCGAGGAGGGCTCGGCGCAGGCAGTCCAGGGCGGAGATGGCCGAGTACTGCCGAACCCGAGGTCGATCGCCAGGCAATCGAAGGTCGGTGACCATCACCTCGCCGTCGCCGAGATCGACGCCCACGAAGACGGTGCCGGGCGGCTGGTCGTCCTGGGGGTCGGGGCCAGCGACCCCGGTCACCGAGATGGCAAGGTCGGCACCGAGTCGGTGGCGCACGCCGGCGGCCATGGCCCGAGCCGCGGTGGCCGAGACGACCGGGCCGGGCGGAACGTCGAGCAGGTCGAACTTGACCTCGGACGCATAGGAGACGATCCCGCCGCGGAACCAGCGGCTCGCACCAGGCACATCGACGAGCCGACTCGCGATGAGGCCACCGGTGAGGGACTCGGCGACCGCCAAGGTGAGTCCGCGCTCGAGCAGGAGGCTGGCGATGGCGTGCTCCATCGTCTCCTCATCTCGACCGAAGACGATGGGTCCGAACGCCGCGTCGATGAGGGAGACCACCTCAGCCTCCTCGGCGTCGAGCAGGGCGACGGCCTCAGCCTCGGTCGGCGCCTTGGCGGTGAGCCGGACCTTGATGCCCTCGATGCCGCTGGCCAAGAAGGCAACGGTGAGCCCTGTGCCCGCAGCGGCGTGGTGATCGAAGCGAGGGCCGACCGCCTCGGCGAGCGATGACTCTGCCGCACCCCAGGTCCGCAGCACCCTGGACCGGATCACCGCGGCGTC
>CAITOG010000109.1 GCA_903893955.1 uncultured Actinomycetes bacterium | reverse complement strand
CGTCATCGTCTCTCGTTCGATGGAGGACTCGGTCTACGAGATCGTCATCCCGATGGAGGACGTCGTCGAGTTCAAGGGCGGCAAGAAGGTCACCGTGTCGAAGAAGGTCTTCCCGGGGTACATCCTCGTGCGCTGCGACCTCGACGACGATGCATGGGGAGCGATTCGAGGGACGCCTGGCGTGACCGGCTTCGTCGGCCCAGGCACCAAGCCTGTCCCGCTGTCGCGCAAAGAGGTCGAGGGCATCCTCCAGGTCGAGATCATCGGTGGCGAGCAGGCGCCCGCGAAGCGCAGCCGGCCACGCCTCGAGTACGAGATCGACGAGACGGTCCGCGTCAAGGAGGGTCCGTTCGCGGACTTCTCCGGTCAGATCGCCGAGATCAACGAAGACCAGCTCAAGCTCAAGGTCCTCGTCAACATCTTCGGCCGGGAGACCCCGGTCGAGCTCGAGTTCAGTCAGGTGGCGAAGCTCTAGGCAGACGCCTGAGCCCACCCACTCCCACGTCAGGCAAGGAAGAGGAACACCATGGCCCCCCCGAAGAAGCTCATCGCACTCGTGAAGATCCAGCTCGATGCTGGCTCCGCCACACCGGCACCCCCGGTGGGCACCGCCCTTGGACCGCACGGCATCCAGACCGTCGACTTCTGCAAGCAGTACAACGAGCAGACCGAGTCGATGCGTGGCCAGGTGGTCCCGGTGGAGATCTCGATCTACGAGGACCGCAGCTTCACTTTCATCCTGAAGACCCCACCGACCCCAGCGCTGCTTCGCCAGGCCGCTGGTCTCGACAAGGGTGCGCAGACCGCCGGCCGTGAGACCGCCGGCTCGGTCACCGACGCCCAGGTCGAGGAGATCGCCAAGACCAAGATGCCCGACCTCAACACGGACGACCTCGAGATGGCCAAGCGCCAGGTGGCCGGCACGGCCCGCTCAATGGGCATCTCCGTCAACTGAACGCCAGAGAAAAGCGAAGGACTGAGCAATGAGCCAGCACGGTAAGAAGTACACAGACGCCGCCAAGCAGGTCGACCGGGAGTCTCTCCAGACCCTCCCGGCAGCGATCGAGCAGGTCAAGGAGCTCGCCTCGGCGAAGTTCGACGAGACCGTCGAGCTCGCTGTGCAGCTCGGGGTCGACCCCCGCAAGGCTGAGCAGATCGTCCGCGGCACCCTGTCGCTCCCCGCTGGCACCGGTCGTGACGTCCGCGTGGCGGTCTTCGCCGCCGGCGACGCTGCCACCGAGGCCCGTGACGCAGGTGCTGACATCGTCGGCGCCGACGACCTGGTGGCCAAGGTCGCTGAGGGCTTCTTGGACTTCGACATCGTCATCGCCACCCCTGACCTCATGGGTCAGGTCGGTACCCTCGGTCGTGTCCTTGGTCCTCGTGGCCTGATGCCCAACCCCAAGACCGGCACCGTCACCACCGAGGTCGGCAAGGCAGTGGGGGAGTTCAAGGCGGGGCGTATTGAGTACCGCACCGACAAGGTCGGCAACATCCACATGCCCATTGGCAAGGTCTCCTTCTCGAAGGAGGACCTGATCGCCAACGCTCGTGCGGTGATCGAAGAGCTGTTCAGGGCCAAGCCCGCATCGGCCAAGGGCCGCTACGTGCTCTCCGCCACGGTTTCCTCGACGATGGGACCTGGCGTCAAGCTTGACCCAGCCCTGATCCGAGAGGTCGACGAGGAGCTCGCCACCGCCAGCGCCTGAGCACCGGCTGGCCCGGCCTTGCCGGGTGCGCTAATGTCAGGTCCCCGCAGCCGCCGTGGTGGCTGCCACACAATTCCCAACAACTGACGCCGAAGACATCCGGTGCCGCTCCGGCGGCCGAAGGGACCGAGAGGTTCGCCTGACGAGGTGGTCTCCCGCAGCGCCGAGCTGCGTGGGTCCTCTCTCGAGCCGGATGGCCGAAGCCCCAAGACCGGCAGAGCCGGTGGAGGACGAGAGATGGACAACCCGAGAGCAGACAAGGTCGCAGTCGTCGACGAGGTGCGTGAGCGCCTCGAGGGGGCGCAGGCATCTGTCGTCACCGAGTATCGCGGCCTGACCGTTGCAGCGATGGCCGAGCTCCGTCGGAACCTTCGCGCCGTCGGCGGCGACTACAAGGTCTTCAAGAACACCCTGGTCAAGCTGGCTGTCGCTGGCGGCGACCACGAGGGGATCAGCGAACACCTGACCGGTCCGACCGCCATCACCTTCATCGAGGGTGACGTGAGCGCGGTCGCCAAGGCGCTCCGTGATTTCGCCAAGGACAACCCTGAGCTCGTCATCAAGGGTGGCGTCCTCGACGGCAAGGCCCTGTCGGCCACTGACCTCAAGGCCCTGGCCAGCCTCCCGTCCCGCGAGGTCCTCCTCGCCCAGCTCGCCGGCCTCATCGCCTCGCCGATGCAGTCGTTGGCTGGTCTGTTCAAGGCGGTCCCGCAGAGCTTTGCCTACGGCCTGCGTGCGCTGATCGACTCCAAGCCCGCCGAGGAGGCGCCGGCTGTCGAGGCGCCAGCCACCGACGAGGCACCTGTCGACGAAGCACCAGCAGAGCCCGCTGACGAGACCACTGATGCGGCACCTGTCGACGAAGCACCGGTGGAGGCCACCGATGAGGCCGCTGACACGGCTGCACCCGTCGCCGAGGCACCTGCTGTCGATGAGGCTCCCGCGCAGGAGCCGGCAGCCGACGAGGCACCCGCTGGCGACAGCACTGACGACTGATTCTTCAATCCCAACAACTGATCGAAACACGAAAGGAAACCCCAATGGCTGGAACCCTGACCAAAGAGCAGATCCTCGATGGCATCGCCGAGCTCTCTGTCATCGAGCTCAGCGAGCTGCTGACTGACTTCGAGGAGCGCTTCGGTGTGACCGCAGCCGCTCCGGTGGCCGTGGCTGCCGCCCCTGCTGCCGGCGGTGCCGGTGGCGATGCTGCCGGCGGTGCCGAGGAGCAGAGCGAGTTCGACGTCATCCTCACCAGCGCTGGTGACAAGAAGATCGGCGTGATCAAGGAAGTCCGCGGGCTCACGAGCCTCGGCCTCAAGGAGGCCAAGGACCTCGTCGACTCGGCGCCCAAGCCGGTCCTCGAGAAGGTGTCGAAGGACGACGCCGAGAAGGCCAAGGCTGCCCTTGAGGGCGCCGGCGCCACCGTCGAGCTCAAGTAGCTCACCTCTTCATCAAGGGCGTCGACCCCGGGCCTCGCGGGTCCGGGGTCGAGGTTCCTTGACTCACGGGCGGCTGATCCGTAGGGTCGCGCACAGCACGGGCTTGTTCCCGGGGCGCATTCGGGTGATCCCGAAGGCCTCTCTTGTGCTCGGCTCGGATCAGGGGTAGCATCCCATCTACCGTGTCTCCTTGTCTGCCGATGTCGCAGCACCTTTGTTGTGCCGTCTCCGCGCTCGGATGACCGGTCGTCCGCCCACCGAACCCCAGCTCAGTCGTCCGCACCGTAATTCAGCCAGTGAGGAGTAGGCCGTTGCCTTCACGGTCCCAGAGTCCCGAGCGCGTCTCGTTCGCCAACATCGACGAGGCCCTTCCCCTTCCAGACCTGATCGCTATCCAGCGAGAGAGCTTCAGGTGGTTCCTTGACCATGGCCTCCAGGAGGCGTTCGAGGACATCAGCCCTATCGAGGACTTCACCGGTCGCTTGAGCCTCGAGCTCGAGTTCGACCCGTCTGATCCTGACCTGCGCCCCGGACCGAAGTTCACGGTCGAGGAGTGCAAGGAGAAGGACATGACCTACTCCGCACCGATCTTCGTGCGTGCTCGCTTCATGAACGCCGACACCGGCGAGATCAAGGAGCAGACGGTCTTCATGGGGGACTTCCCGATGATGACCGACCGTGGGACGTTCGTCGTCAACGGCACCGAGCGAGTGGTCGTCAGCCAGCTGGTCCGCTCCCCGGGCGCGATCTTCGCCCCGGGCCGTGACGCAAAGACCCTCTTCACCGGCACCATCCACCCGTACCGTGGTGAGTGGATCGAGTTCGACATCGAGAACAAGCCCAACCGTGACGTCAACGCCGGGACCCGTGTGGCCCGCAAGCGCCGTCTGTCGCTCTTCACGCTGCTGCGAGCGCTGGGCTACGAGGACGAGGCCTTCTACGACCGCTTCGTCGGTCACTTCGACTTCCTCGAGGCCCAGTGGGCCAAGGAGCAGGGGTCGCTCGAGACCAAGGAAGACGCTCTCCTCGAGATCTACAAGCGGGCCCGTCCAGGCGAGCCGCTCTCGGCTGAGTCGGCGCGCCAGTACTTCGAGAACGCCTTCTTCAACCCGAAGCGCTACGACCTCACCCGCGTCGGTCGCTACAAGTTGAACCGCAAGCTCGGCCCAGAGATCGAGCGCATCGAGGACATCTTGAAGGTCAAGCTGGACCGCCCAGGCGAGAGCCAGGGCACCTTGGCCCCGTCTGAGATCCTCGCTGCGAGCACCTACATGCTCCACCTGGCCAAGCACATGGCCGACGGTGAGACCAGCTACCGCATCGACGACCAGGACCACTTCGCCAACCGTCGTATCCGCTCGGTCGGCGAGCTCATCCAGAACCAGGTCCGCGTCGGCCTGTCTCGGATGGAGCGGGTGGTGCGCGAGCGCATGAGCACCCAAGACGTCGAGGCGATCACGCCGCAGTCGCTCATCAACATCCGCCCGGTCGTGGCTGCGGTCAAGGAGTTCTTCGGAACCAGCCAGCTCAGCCAGTTCATGGACCAGAACAACCCGCTCTCAGGCCTCGCCCACAAGCGTCGCCTCTCAGCGCTCGGCCCCGGCGGCCTCTCGAGGGAGCGCGCCGGCTTCGAGGTTCGAGACGTCCACAGCTCTCACTACGGCCGTATGTGCCCGATCGAGACCCCGGAAGGTCCGAACATCGGCCTGATCGGCTCGCTTGCCACCTATGCCAAGGTCAACGACTACGGCTTCATCGAGACCCCGTACCGCAAGGTCATCAAGGGTCGCGTGACCGACGACGTCGTCTACCTCGCCGCTGACGAGGAAGAGGAGCACGTCATCGCCCAGGCCAACACGCCGATCGACGCCAAGGGCAACTTCCTCGAGGACCGAGTCCTCGTGCGTCGTGGCCCCGCCGGCACCGGCGTGCGGATGGGCTCCGCCAACTCGAGCTACGGCACCACGTCGGAGATCGACTACGTGCCGCCCGCAGAGGTCGACCTCATCGACGTCAGCCCGAAGCAGATCATCTCGGTGTCCACCGCGCTGATCCCCTTCGTCGAGCACGACGACGCCAACCGTGCCCTCATGGGCGCCAACATGCAGAAGCAGGCGGTCCCGCTCGTCGTGCCGGAGGCGCCGTACATCGGCACCGGCATCGAGGCGCGTGCCGCACGTGACGCAGGTGACGTCATCACCGCCGAGGGCGCTGGCACCGTGCTCGAGGTGACCGGTGACCACGTGGTCGTCGACTACAAGTCCGGTCAGAAGGACCACAACGGACACCCGCTCGGCAAGAAGACCTACGTGCTGGCCAAGTTCCGCCGTTCGAACCAGAACACTGCGATCAACCAGCGACCGCTGGTCGACGAGGGGCAGAAGCTCGCCCAGGGCGACCTGATCGCGGACGGCCCGTCAACCCACAACGGGGAGCTGGCACTCGGCAAGAACCTCCTCGTGGCCTTCATGCCGTGGGAGGGCTACAACTACGAGGACGCCATCATCCTCTCCGAGCGCCTCGTGCGCGACGACGTGCTCACCTCGATCCACATCGAGGAGCACGAGATCGACGCCCGTGACACCAAGCTCGGCGAAGAGGAGATCACCCGGGACATCCCGAACCTCTCCGAGGAGATCCTGGCTGACCTGGACGACCGCGGCATCATCCGCGTGGGCGCAGAGGTCGGCCCCGGCGACGTGCTGGTCGGCAAGGTCACCCCGAAGGGTGAGACCGAGCAGACCCCAGAGGAGCGCCTGCTGCGCGCCATCTTCGGCGAGAAGGCCCGTGAG
Source organism: uncultured Actinomycetes bacterium (assembly GCA_903893955.1). GTDB lineage: Bacteria > Actinomycetota > Acidimicrobiia > Acidimicrobiales > RAAP-2 > CAIUMH01. Next base: position 2,170 of record CAITOG010000109.1, on the reverse strand, counting down.
GTGCGTGACACCTCCCTCAAGGTCCCGCATGGCGAGTCCGGCAAGGTCATCGACGTGCGCGTGTTCTCTCGTGAGGACTCCCACGAGCTGCCCCCCGGCGTCAATGCCCTGGTCCGCGTCTACGTGGCTCAGAAGCGAAAGATCTCTGAGGGCGACAAGCTCGCCGGCCGCCACGGCAACAAGGGCGTCATCTCGAAGATCCTCCCTGTCGAGGACATGCCGTACCTGGCTGACGGCTCGCCTGTCGACATCATCTTGAACCCGCTGGGCGTCCCCTCCCGGATGAACGTGGGGCAGGTGCTCGAGAGCCACCTGGGCTACGCAGCCCGGCACGGTTGGAAGGGCCTCGAGATCAACGAGGGCACCGGCACCTCGGGCAAGGGCGACGGCGCGCTACGCAAGACCCGTCCGAGGACCCAGCCGGCTGCGTGGGTCGCCACCCCTGCCTTCGACGGTGCGCACTGGGACGAGGTCGAGGATGCTGGGAAGCACCCGACGATCAAGAAGATCTTCCAGGAGCTCAACAGCGACTCGGCCGACGGCACCGTCCAGATCCAGGACGATGGCAAGGCCCAGCTGTTCAACGGCCGCACCGGCGAGGCGTACGACAACCCGATCTCGGTCGGCTACGTCTACATCTTGAAGCTCGCCCACCTGGTCGACGACAAGATCCACGCTCGCTCCACGGGCCCGTACTCGATGATCACCCAGCAGCCGCTCGGCGGGAAGGCCCAGTTCGGTGGGCAGCGCTTCGGTGAGATGGAGGTCTGGGCACTCGAGGCGTACGGCGCTGCCTACGCCCTCCAGGAGCTCTTGACCATCAAGTCGGACGACGTGCTCGGCCGGGTGAAGGTCTACGAGGCCATCGTGAAGGGCGAGAACATCCCCGAGCCGGGCATCCCCGAGAGCTTCAAGGTGCTCATCAAGGAGATGCAGTCCTTGTGCCTCGATGTCGAGGTGCTCAACGACGCCGGTCAGCAGATCGAGATGGCCGAGATCGACGAGGACGTCTTCAGGGCGGCCGAGGAGCTCGGGATCGACATCAGCCGCCCAGAGCGGGGCAGTGACGAAGAAGACGCACGACGCGCGGCAGAGAGGGGTCTGGTTCGATGACGAAGCTGGACGTGAACACCTTCGATCAGCTCCGGATCGGTCTCGCTACGGCGGACTCGATTCGTGGATGGTCGAACGGCGAAGTGAAGAAGCCCGAGACCATCAACTACCGGACGCTTCGTCCGGAGAAGGACGGGCTGTTCTGCGAGAAGATCTTCGGTCCGACCAAGGACTGGGAGTGCTACTGCGGCAAGTACAAGCGGGTGCGATTCAAGGGCATCATCTGCGAGCGCTGTGGCGTCGAGGTCACCCGATCCAAGGTCCGCCGCGAGCGGATGGGCCACATCGAGCTGGCCGCCCCGGTCGTCCACATCTGGTACCTGCGTGGCACCAGGTCGTGGCTCGCCTACCTGCTCATGGGCACCGAGCCCCGCGAGGAGCTCAAGGCCAAGCAGCTCGAGAAGGTCATCTACTTCGCCGCCAACCTCGTGACCTATGTCGACGAGGACAAGCGTCACACCGATCTGCCGGAGCTCGAGGTCGAGCTGCGCGAGGAGATCGCTGAGATCGAGAAGCGTCGCGACTTGGACGTCGATCGTCGCTACAAGGCGCTCGAGGCCGAGCTCGCCGACCTGGAGAAGGAGGGGGCGAAGGACACCGAGATCAAGGCGCGCCAGCGCCTCGTCGAGAAGGAGATCGTCTCGATCCGCGAGAGGGCGGACGAGGAGATCGACATCGCCGAGCGGTCGATGACCGAGTTCAAGGCGCTCCACAGCCGCAAGATCATCGAGGACGAGCTCCTCTGGCGTGAGCTCAAGATCCGCTTCGAGGACTACTTCGAGGGCGGCATGGGTGCTGAGACCATCTCGTCGCTTATCGAGCGCATCGACCTGGATGAGGAAGAGGTCAAGCTGCGCGACGCCGTCGAGGCATCTGATGGTCGCAAGCCACTCTCGGCCCAGCGTCGTCAGAAGGCGATCAAGCGCCTCAAGATCGTCTCGGCCTTCAACCGCCGTGACGAGCACGGCCGTCGGATCAATGACCCGGCTGCCATGATCCTGGGCGCTGTCCCGGTCATCCCGCCCGACCTGCGCCCGATGGTGCAGCTCGACGGTGG
>CAITOG010000108.1 GCA_903893955.1 uncultured Actinomycetes bacterium | reverse complement strand
CGTACGAGTTGACGTTCTGGCCGAGCAGCGTGACCTCACGAACGCCGCGTCCAGCAAGCGTCGAAGCCTCGGCGACGATGTCCGCGATCGGACGGGAGATCTCTGGGCCGCGCACCGAGGGAACGATGCAGTAGGCACAGGAGTTGTCACAGCCTGTCTGGATCGTGATCCACGCCGCCCAGGGGACCTCACGTACCGCGTTGAGCGCTGGAAGGTTGTCGGTCATCTCCTCTGGGTCAGGAGCATCGAGGATCTCGAGCTGGGGACCTTCGTCGACAGCCCGCCGCAGCAGCACCGGCGTCGAGGCGATGTTGTGGGTCCCCACGACGACGTCGACGTGATCGGCCCGAGCTTGGATCGCCCCCTTGTCCTTCTGCGACAGGCACCCTGTGACGACGACCTGCATGCCTGGCCGAGCTGCCTTCATCGAGCGCAGGTGCCCGAGCGTGCCATAGAGCTTGTTGTCGGCGTTCTCCCTGATGCAACAGGTGTTGAGCACCACCACGTCGGCCACGTCGATGTCATCGGTGGGCTCGAGGCCATCGGCCACGAGCATGCCCGCCAGCCGCTCAGAGTCGTGCTCGTTCATCTGGCAGCCGAACGTGCGGATCAAGAAGGTGCGAGACATCAGTGCAAGTCTAGGTGTCGACCCTCACCACGTTCCTAGCGAGGTTGAGTGCGGATCTTGTGGAGATCCCGTGCTCCTTCGCCGACGACGAGACCGCGGCGGTCCGCGTGCAGCTCGATGACCTGACCCGGGACTCCTTCGGCCTCGAGCGCTCGTCGTCCGGCTGCTGCGACCTTGGCAGTCTCTCCGGGGCCACACATCGCCAGCAAGCTCGGTCCTGCCCCAGACCAGCACGCGGCACGAGCGCCGCCTGCCTCTAAGGCATGGAGCAGCGCTGGGGCCTCAGGGAACAGGGGCGTGCGATACGACTGGTGCAGCCGGTCCTCGGTCGCTTCTTGGGCCAGGAATCGGTGATCCGCCAGTCCAGCGACGAGCAGTCCCATCCGGCTGATGTTGAAGATGGCATCTTGGCGATCGATCGTGGCCGGGAGGGCCTGACGAGCACTCTTGGTCGGCAGGGTCCGCTCAGGCACCACGATCACGAATTCGAGCTCAGGATCGAGTGGCAGGCGGACCACGTGCACCTGGCCCTTGATCACGCACGCGCTCACCAAGCCACCAACGACACTTGCGGCAGCGTTCTCAGGATGCCCGTCGACGCGCGCCGCCACGGCCAAGGGGTCTGGCGACCCAGCTGCCGCTGCAGCGGCGACCGCCAGCGCAGCCGACGACCCCATGCCCCGAGCGACAGGGATCTCTGAGCGGACCGTGATGCGAAGCCGGTCGTGCCCAGCCACCTCGATCGCCACACGGGCCGCGAGGTGGGTGGCATTGTCCGAGAGTCCAGCTCCTTCGCCCTCAGAGCGAACCTCGAGGCGCACCGCTGGCTCGACCTCTACCTCGATCCACCGCTCGAGCGCGAGCGCAAGTGCATCAAAGCCCGGTCCGAGATTGGCAGAGCTGGCGGGGGCGCTGGCGAGCACGCGATCACACTACGCGTTCAAAGAGGGTGGGCGGCGACAAGGTCGAGCCGGCGTACATGGGCTCGCTGACCTCCACGCCGCCTGCTCGGGCGACGAGCCAGCCCACCTGATCGCCTGCGTGGACGGTGGAGGTGATCGGTCGACGCAGGCGGACTTCGATCAGCACCTGTCGCCGCGGCCAAACCGGCAAGGTCAGCTCATGACGGATGACGAGGGGCGTCGTCCCATGACCCCAGCCGAGCTGCGCCACCGGTGCGCGTGGGGTCGCTATCACCTGGCGCGTGAAGCCGTGTGCGGCCTGGCGAGCGAGGTCGAGTGCAGCGAGGCCTGCGGCTCCCAGTCGATCAGCGCCCTGCTGGCCCGTCACCGCCGAGAGGATAAGCACGAGGTGTCCTTGGACTTGAGCTTCAAGCGCGAGCACGTCGCAGCCTGCCGCCTCGGTCGTCAGGCCCGACTTGACCCCGACCACCGAGTTGGTGCCGTCAAGCGGTGTGTAGGTCGAGACCGTGCCGGCGACGGGAAGGGTGACGTGGGTCATCTTGACGATGGAGGCGAAGGTCGGGTCCTTCATCGCAGCGGCAGCGACGACAAGCTGCTCAGCCGGGGTCGAGACCGTGGCCGGATCGAAGCCCGACGCATCGGCGTAGTGGGTGGCCACGAGGCCCATCGCAGCGGCACGTGCATTGAGCTTCGCCACGAAGGCATCGACAGAGGCTGCATCGAGCTCGGCGAGGATCTGCGCGTAGTCATTGCCCGAGTGGACCAACAGTCCTTCGAGCAGCTGCCGCTCGGTCAGGGTCTCACCGACTGCGATCGACACATTCGACTGGTCGCTCAAGAGCTCCGCTCGCCACGCGGCGACGTCAGCGGCGCTCACCGTGACGCTGGGTCCGTCCTGGCCTGCCTCGAGCGGGTGGTCGGCGAGGATCTGGAGAGCCACCATTACCTTGGCCACGCTGCCGATCGGCACCGGAGCCTGGCGCGGTGAGTGTCGAAGCACCGCAGAGGACGGCACCGAGACAGCCCCCTCGCCGACAGTCGGCCAGACGATCGACGGTGGCTCGGCGATGACCAGGTGGCTTGCCACCAGAGGCTGTGCGGTGGCTCGCAGCGGCGGTCCGACCTTAACCACGACGACGAGGCTCAAGATGACGAGGGCGGCCACGACCACTGCGAGCACGACGGCGAGCGTCGCTGGATGTCGCCACCACCGCCTCGCTCTTCGATGGACGGCCACGTCGCCCTCAGCTCGGCGCGTCGATCTCGTCGACCGAGATCAGGACTGCCCGAGCTTTCGAGCCGGTCGACGGTCCGACCACGCCCTGTTGCTCGAGCAGATCCATCAGCCTGCCCGCTCGGGCAAACCCAACTCGCAGCTTGCGCTGCAACATCGATGTCGAGCCGAGCTGGCTGCGGATCACGATGTCTCGTGCCTGCGCAAGCAGCTCATCGTCGTCATCACCGGCGACCGAGGTCCTCGAACCCTCGAAGCTCTCAACCTCGCCGAGGCCGACGGCGAGCTCGGTCCGGCCACCCTGCGCTCGCCAGAAGGCCACGACGTCACGGACCTCCTCCTCAGAGACCCACGGGGCCTGGATCCGTCGAGCGACGTTCGACGAGGCGGTCAGGAGGAGCATGTCGCCCTTGCCGACCAAGCGCTCGGCTCCCGGCTGGTCGAGGATCACTCGGCTGTCGGCGAGCGAGGAGACCGAGAAGGCCATGCGGCTCGGCACATTGGCCTTGATGACACCAGTGATCACGTCGACCGACGGACGCTGCGTCGCGAGCACAAGGTGGATGCCGACGGCACGTGCCATCTGCGCGATGCGCACGACCGACTCCTCGACGTCACGTGCCGCCACCATCATGAGGTCGTTGAGCTCATCGACCACCACCACGATGAACGGCAGCGGATCGAACTCGTCGCCGTCTTGGACGAGTGCTGCGTCGGCCTCGGCGTCGAACGGCTCCCCCGCTGCGGTCGCCTTCGCCTTTCGGGCGATCAACTCGATCGCTGCGGCATCATCAGGCGGACCCACGTGCTGGAGCGTCCCCGCGGCAAGTGCTTCGTGATAGCTGGTGATGTCGCGCACGCCCTGCTCAGCCAGGATGTCGTAACGGCGCTCCATCTCCTTGACCGCCCAGGCCAGCGCGTTCGCAGCCTTCTTCGGATCGACCACCACAGGCGTGAGGAGGTGCGGGAGATCGTTGTACTGCCCGAGCTCGACTCGCTTGGGGTCGACCAGGATCATCTTGACCTGGTCGGGCGTCGTTCGCATCAACAGCGACGTGATCAACGAGTTGATCGCCGAGCTCTTTCCGGCACCCGTCGCACCGGAGATCAGCACGTGCGGGAACTCGGCGAGGTTCTGCATCACTGTCCGACCGGCGATGTCTCGACCAAGCGCCACGGTGAGCGGGTGCGTCGCCTCGACTGCCTCCTCGCTCGCCAACAGGTCGCCGACGGTCACCAGCTGTCGCTGGCGGTTCGGCACCTCGACGCCGATCGCGGAGCGACCAGGGATCGGTGCCAGGATCCGGACATCGGGTGACGCCATGGCATAGGCGATGTCCTTCGAGAGGCTGGTGAGGCGAGCCACCTTGACGCCCGCACCAAGCTCGAGCTCATAGCGGGTCACCGTCGGACCCACGGTGCATCCCACCAGGGTGGTGGCGACCCCATGGGCCTCGAGTGCTGCGACGAGCTCCTCGCCGGCGGCGTCGACCGCTCCCTGGTCATGCCGAGTCGCCTTGGTCCTCGCCAACAGCTCTGACGGCGGCAACGACCAAGACCCTGCAGCCACCGGCACCGTCTTGGCCGGCCGCTTGCTCCGCTTGGCCGGCGTGGGCTCGGCGATCGTCGGCGGGACCTCGTCGGGAACGAGCGCCACCTCAGGTGTCGGTGGCTCCATCGGCGGGGCGTGCTCGGTCGAGTCGTCGACAGTGTTCGGCTCGGGCGGTGTGCGCCGTTCGTGGGCGGCCGCATCGCCAGCAGCCTTGCGACGCAGCGAGCCACCGGCCCACCACGCAGCGACGAGCCCGCCGAACTTGCGGGCCCCGTTCCCGAGGAACGGCACTGCGGTCCTGAGCGGCACCCCTGTGGCGATGATCGACGCGAGCACGAGGACTGCGAACAAGATGACGGCTGCGCCGACGCTGCCCAAGGCCGCCGCCAGGGAGTGGCCGATGAGTGCGCCAAGGTAGCCACCGGCATGGCGCAGATCGTGCTGCGAGGCGGACAGCGATGGATCGCCACCAGTCAGCCCAGCGAGTCCCGCCAGCGCAAGGACGCCGAGACCGCCACCGATGCTCAATCGCCGGGTCTCGGCCTCATCTCGATTGACGACCAGGACCACGACTGCTGCGGCCAACAGGACCGGCACCAGGAAGCGGACCGTCCCGATCAACGACCCGAGCAGCTCGTTGACGAGGCGCCCGACAGGTCCGAGGGCGTTGAACCAGACCGCCAGCGCAACGAGCACTGCGGCGGTCCCGAGCCCCACCGCCACAAGGTCGATGCCGTGGCCTGCAAGGACCCCTGGGGAACCGGCACTGGGCGCGGCCCTGCTGCTCGGCGCCGTCTTCGTTGCTGGCTTCTTCTTGGCGTGCTTTGAGCGCGACTGTGCCACGATCCTTCGAAACTAGCCCCCGCTCCGGCGCAATCGGGGGACGCCCCAGCCGATACGGTGGACCACTCGACCGCCACCCCCTTGATCGGAGCGACCCGTGAGCGAGCCACGACCCACCGACACCTCGAGCCTGCTGGCCCGCCTTGAGGGCGTGACCGCGACCGAGCTCGTGCTCAGCGGTCGACGCCAGCTGAGCCCCTCGTTGATCGAGGTCGTGCTCTCTGGCGAGGTCAAAGATCTTGCCGGGCAACCGGGCAACGATCTCATGCTCGCTGTGCCTGTCGTGGGCGGGGACGGTTCGTTCCGGCGGCGCTACACCATGCGATCGGTCGATCCCGAGCGTGGCGAGCTCGTGCTGTGGATCGACTCGACCGCGGGTGGCCCAGGCTCGAGATGGGCCGCTGGCGCTCCCCTGGGGAGCACCATCGAGGCGCTCGGCCCGAGAGGCAAGGTCGTGCTCGACCAGCTCGCCGATTGGCATCTCTTCATCGGCGACACGTCGTTCCTGTCGGCTGCCTACGCGATGGCCGGCGCCATCGAGCCCCCAGGGCAGGCACTGTTCGTCTTCGAGCTCGAAGATCCTGCCGATGAGATCACCCCAGCACTCGACGAGAGCATCGGCGTTACCGCGTTGTTCATCGGCCGATCAGGACGAGCCGGCGATGACCCCGCCGGCCTCCTCGCCGGTCTCGGGGCGCTCGAGCTGCCCGAGGACGAGGGTGCGGTCTACGTCGGCGGTGAGCTGCGCGTCGTGGCCGCGATCAAGAGTGCGCTCAAGGAGCGAGGCATCGCCGACAGCGCCATCCAGGCCAAGCCCTACTGGCGACTCGGTGTCGCCAACCAGGCCCACGGGGAGCCTGACAAGAGCTGAGGGGTCCGTGACGTCAGGTGGCGACGATGACCGGGACGATCATCGGCTTCTGCCTGGTCTTGGTCCCCACGTAGCGACCCAGCGCCCGACGAGCCACGCGGTTGAGGCCCTCGACGTCATGATTGCCCTCGACGAGTGCTGCCTCGAGCGCCTTTCGGACTGTGTCAGCTGCCTCGGTGGTCAGGATCTCCTCCGAGGTCTTGCCAGCCCACCCACGGGTCAGTACCTCGGGGCCAGCGACCACCTCATGCTCATGGAGATCGACCGAGGCGACGACCATGACCATCCCCTCGCTCGCCAGGGTCTGGCGATCACGAAGGATCCCGTGGTCGACGTCGGAGGCTGCGCCGTCGACGTACAGGTAGGCAGCAGGGACCGTCGCCTCCAAGGTGATCCCATCGCCGTCGAGGCGGATGACGTCGCCATCGGTGGCTTGGATCACCTGGGCAGGATCGACACCCATCGTCACCGCCAGCTCTGCGTGATGCTTGAGGTGGCGGAACTCGCCATGGACCGGGACGAAGCAATCCGGCCTCGTCAGCGACAGCAATGTCGAGAGCTCGCCTCGGCGTGCGTGGCCAGAGACGTGCACCGGCTCGTGCCCTGAGTGGACGACCTCGCAGCCACGACGGTGCAGGTTGTCGATGACCCGCCCAACCCCCCACTCGTTGCCGGGGATCGGGTGGGCGCTGAGCACGACGACGTCATCAGGGCCGAGCGAGACGAACTTGGACTGGCCAGAGGCCATCAGGCTCATGGCTGCCATGGGTTCGCCCTGCGAACCGGTCGACAAGACGCACACCTGCCCTGGTGGGTGCCGATCGATCTCGGTGATGTCGATCAGCATCCCCTTCGGGATCGTCAAGATGCCGAGCTGGCGAGCCAGCTCGACGTTGTTCTTCATCGATCGACCAAGCGTGGCCACCTTGCGACCAGAGAGCTCGGCCGCATCCACCACCTGTTGGATCCGGTGGAGGTGGGAGGCGAAGCAGGCGACCATGATCCGTCGACCCGGTCGCATGGCGAACACCCGTCGCAGTGTGACCCCGACCGAGGACTCGGACTCGGTGAAACCAGGCTCCTCTGCGTTGGTCGAGTCAGCCAGCAGCAGGCGGATCCCCTTGGTCATCGCCAGCTCGCCCATGCGAGACAGGTCGGTACGACGACCGTCGACCGGGTTCAGGTCGATCTTGAAGTCACCTGAGTGCAGGATGATCCCCTGATTGGTGTGGAAGGCGATCGCCATGGCTGAGGGGACCGAGTGGGTGACGGGGATGAACTCGACGTCGCAGGGCCCGATCCGGATGGTCTCGTTGTCAGCCACCTCGATGAACTCGGCGCGCTTTCCCATCCCGGCCTCTCGCACCCGGTGCGCAGCCAGCCCGACCGTCAGCGGCGCACCGTAGACCGGCGCCTCGAGATCGCGCAGCAGATACGACAGGCCACCGACATGATCCTCATGTCCGTGGGTCAGCACGATCCCATCGACCCTGTCAGCGTTCTCGCGCAGGAAGGTCAGATCCGGCAGGACTAGGTCGACGCCCGGCATGTCGGGCTCTGGGAACATGATGCCGACGTCGAGCACCAGGAGCCTGCCCTCGACCTCGATGCAGGCGCAGTTGCGGCCGATCTCACCAAGACCGCCGAGGAAGATGACCCTGACCGGGGCGTCGCTCACCCGAGGAGCCCGAGGCTGGCAGCCAGCTCACTTGCCCGCTGATCGAGCTCGGCATCTGCTGGGCCCATTGGCAGACGACACTGGCCGACAGGCAGGCTCATCGAACGAAGGATCGCCTTGGTCGGCAGCGGGTTCGGCCACCGATCGGAGCTCTCGTAGCGGAACGATGGGATCATGGACGCGTTGAGCTCCTTCGCCCTCGTGAGATCCGAAGCGAGGAACGCCTCGATCATCGCTCCGAAGGTCTCTCCCACCCAGTGGGACGCCACCGAGATAACTCCGGCGGCCCCGACGGCGAGCAGTGGAATTGTCAGGCCATCGACACCGCACATCACGAGAAGGTCAGATCCGGCAGGACCAGGTCGACGCCCGGCAT
>CAITOG010000107.1 GCA_903893955.1 uncultured Actinomycetes bacterium | reverse complement strand
TGGGACTATGTTCGAACCCCTCCTGGGCATCTGACCTGGGGTAATGCGGAGCGTAAATGCGCTCCGGGAGGCAATTTCTGCGCGTGGGAGCCTGCTGAACGGCCGGCATCAGAAGTGATGGGACTATGTTCGAACCCCCTCTGATAGGTGCGTCATAGCTGGCAGTAGGCGACACTGCACTCGTGTTGAACTACTGATTCCTTGCCATCGCCGGTTTTTAGACTACTGCGCAGTGGTACGATAACTTGTACCAATACGAAGGAGGAAACAGTGGCCATCACCGCCAGCGAAGCTCGCAAGAATTTATTCCCGCTCATCGAACAGGTGAACGACGACCGCCAGCCAGTCGAGATCACCTCCAAGCGGGGCGACGCCGTGTTGCTCTCTCGTGCGGACTACGACGCGCTCACCGAGACCGCCTGGCTACTTCGTGCTCCAGCCAATGCCACCCGGCTCTTCGAAAGCCTGGCGCAAGCGCAGGCGGGACAGCGCAACGTTCACCAACTCGATCGGTGAGGCTCGTCTTCACACCGCATGGGTGGGAGGACTACCAGTACTGGCAGGCAACGGACCGTCAGACGCTCAAGCGACTCAATCGACTCCTCGACGACACGCTCCGAGACCCGTTCTCAGGGATTGGCAAGCCCGAGTCGCTCCGCCACGTCCTTGCGGGGTGCTGGTCGCGTCGGATCGATGAAGAGCACCGGTTGGTCTATCTCGTCGATGGTGACGACCTCGTGATCTTGCAGGCTCGCTACCACTACGAGCGCTGAGTCGGCGACCCAGAGGAGTCCCTCTCAAGCGCGTGGCGCACAACCGGCGTTCTGGAACGCGCGGAGCGCTCAGCGCTTGACGGATCCATCGGAGGGATGTCTATGTTGGAACCCCCTGCAAGCGGTGTTGCAGAACCGACGTTTTGCAGAAGTTTGCGTCACCTTCGACGTACGGCGATGAACACGTTCTCGCGTCCGGGGCGATCCGGAGCATCACGGACATCCACCAGCTCGAAGCCAGCCTCGCCGAGCGTCGACGTCATCTCCGCGATCGTCCGAAACCGCAGCGTTGATTCGGACGTCATGGTTGAACCGTCTCGATAGAATTGGAACGTCGTTGTGAAGGTCACCGTTGCGCTCGAGACCTCAGTCACGTCTGGCCAAGACTCGACGATGCCTACTCCCGGAACATCTGCGACGGCCAACGCGTCCGTGCGATTCCACCGAAGCCAACTGCGGTCCTCCGGCACTCGACTCTCGAAGACAAGGTGACCCAGAGGTCGCAGAGCGGAGTGGATTGATCTGAGCGTTGCTAACCACTCGACGTCATCAACGAATACCTGGGCGACGTTGCCCGTCATCGTCGCCAGATCAACTTGTAGGGGTGGCAGATCCTGGGCGCAGCCGTGAATCCAACGGACCAGTGGCGCACCAGGCTTCGCTTGGGCCACCGTCAACGATGCCGCAGCTGGGTCCACGGCAACGACTGAGACGCCGCGGGAAGATAAAAGGGTCGCCAAGCATCCAGTTCCGCATCCGACGTCGAGGACACTCGTTGCCCCGAGCTCCTCGAAAAGATCCGCGTACACCTCTAGGTCCGAGCGATCTGGGTCAAGGAGGTCGTACAGGGTCGCGAGCAACGGGTCTTCGAACAGCGCATCGGCCACGAGACGAGCCTAGATGCGGAGGTTTGAATCGGTGGCTTGGATTAGTTGGCGATGCGAGAGCAAACAAGGCCGTCCAAGAACGACGGCGTTGTAGAAATCGTTTCAGAAATCACAGTTGTAGAAATCACGTTGTAAAAACGACAACGAGTGGAGGCGATGGGACTCGAACCCACGACCCCCTGCTTGCAAAGCAGGTGCTCTAGCCA
>CAITOG010000106.1 GCA_903893955.1 uncultured Actinomycetes bacterium | reverse complement strand
TGCTTGTTGAAGTAGGCAATCGTCTGAGCTTTGGACCCCAGCTCCTTGAGCGACAGATGGATCGAGCCGGTCGGGTAGACGAAGGTGCAGGAGTAGAGGTGGTCGTGCCAGCGAGGCGAAGTGATCGTCGCCGAGATCCCCAGCGCCTTGGCGGTGGCGATCTCGAGCTTCTTCGAGCAGATCATCTCCGCGCTCTTGTCGGGGTACTTGCCCGGCGGGGTCGGGTGCGACTGCTCTTGGGTGATCGTGGCGTCTGTCGAGGTGCTCGTGCTCTTGTGCGTGCCTGAACTCGAGCACGCAGCGAGGGCGATGCCGGCGGCCAACACGAGTCCGAGATGTCGCCGCATGTGGGCAAGGTAGCAGTCGGAACCGTTCCACCCGCCTCGGCCGCACTCGGCTTAGCATCGTGACGATGTCATCGACCCTTCCCTTCGACGGCCTGACGCCGAGCACGCCGCCGCCTCGACCACAAGGGAGAGGTCGAACCAGGCAGCAACGACGACGCCGAAGGCTGCTTCCTCTCGTTGTGGGACTGCTCCTCGTGGCCGTCGGGGCCATCTGGCTTGGTACACGCTCTGGGTCAGGAACCTCGGCGCCGAGCTCCACGACCGCAGCAGCCACGACCACGACCACCCGCCCTGCACCGATGCCGGCACCGATCAGCCCGGTGGCATCACCCGCTCTGGCCGGCGAAGGACAGTGGAGCGTCGCTGACTCCTGGAGTGGCGCTCCCCCTTCAGTCCTGACGACGACCTACCGCCCCGATGCCAGCAATCCGGCCATCACCGCGTACGTGACCTGGATGAGGACCTCGTCGACGGTGCTCGGGCTGTTTCCGGGCTACCAGGGTCCTGGGGCCACGAATCTCGACAGGGGTCCCCAGCAGGTCCCGAAATCGGGGTACCCCGACCTGCTGGCAGCATTCAACTCAGGCTTCTACGAGCAGGACTCGCCGGAGGGCTTCTACACCAACGGAACGGCGTATTTCCCGATGGTTTCGGGCAACGCCACGGTGGTCCGCTACGCCGATGGGACGACCGACATCGTGGCGTGGCAGGGTGGGACGACGCCGGGGCCCAACGTGCTCATGGCGCGTCAGAACCTGCTGCTTCTCGTCGACAATGGCCATGTGACGTCCCAGGCGGCGAACAACAGCGCATTCGGCGTCACCCTCGGCGGCGTCCCAGCGGTATGGCGGACTGGGCTGGGGGTTGATGCGCAAGGCAACCTGATGTACGTCGCCGCACCTGACCAGACCTCGGCGAGCCTCGCCGCGATCCTCCTGCACGTTGGTGCTGTGCGAGCGATGCAGCTCGACATCAATCCGGAGTGGCCCATCTTCGTCACCTATGGCGGACCTGGCGCGCAGGACCCATCCCTCTTCGTGCCCAACCCGAACCAGGTCGCCAATCGCTTCCTCTACTCGAGCACCAAGGACTTTTTCGCCCTCTTCAGGCGAACGTCGGGTCAGGTAGCCCAGCCGTGGTGAACCAGGGCCCGCCGTCTCGAGGACGCCACACTCGCCGACAGTCTGCTGCGGTCTATCGGCGCCGCAGGCTTGTCGCGGGTGGCCTCTTCGTCACGATCCTGATCATCGGGGTGCTTGTCGTGGCGCAGCTGAACGGTGGCGGCTCGAGGTCGACGAGTGCCACCAGCACCACGTCGAGTGCTTCAACGACCACGGCACCGAAGCTGAACGACGTGAC
>CAITOG010000105.1 GCA_903893955.1 uncultured Actinomycetes bacterium | reverse complement strand
GGTACTGCTCGAAGACGTCGAGGCCCAAGTCCTCACGCCCCTCCGAGTCACGATGGCGCCGGGTACGGCCCTTGCCATCGCCGTGTCGACCGCGGTGACCATTGTCTTCGGAATCTGGCCGGCGCCGTTGCTTGATTTCGCCACGGCGGCTGCTCGATCGCTGATCAGCTGATCAAACCTCGCCGTCGAGGATGCTGGAACACCCTCACGGATCATCGATCAGTGACCGAGCGAATCTACGAATCGCGACCTAGTGCTCGTCGGGTCCGTCGCCCGGCTGCTCGGGACGCAGATCAGACTTGACGAAGACGATGCAGCCGAAGACGGCCGTGTAGAAGATGATCACAAAGATCATGATCGTCATCGTGGAATAGGTCACGAGTGCCAACAGGCACAACAAGGCCCAGAACGCTGTCACCGCTCGACCGGGAAAGCTCGCGGGTCGGACCCCGATGCCGCTGTCGGTCTTCTCGAACCAGAGCTGAGTGCCGTTCTCGGCCATCTCGCCTCCTGTCGCAGTTTCGCCGCCACCTCGTCAGCACGAGGTGGCGGCCGTGGCTCCGGGGCTGGGACTCGAACCCAGAACCCTCTGATTAACAGTCAGATGCTCTGCCATTGAGCTACCCCGGAAAGGCTGGTTGAGCCGGAATGGACCCTAGCAGCCCCAGCCACCACGACTGTGTGGGGCCGTTCAGTCCTCGCCGTCGAGAAAGCCGCGCAGGTGGGTCGCAGGGTCAGGCCGGCGGAGCTTCGCTATGGTCTTCCCCTCGATCTGGCGGACTCGCTCCCTCGTGATGCCGAAGGCCTTGCCCACCTCCTCGAGCGTGGCGGGTGTGCCGCCCTCGAGTCCGAAGCGCATGATGACCACCTGCCGCTCCCTGTCGTCGAGCTGGCCAAGCACGTCGTGAATGGCGTCGCCGAGGAGGTGTGCGGTCGCAAGGGCATCGGGTCCTGACGCGGCGGTGTCGACGATCATGTCGGAGAGCACGAAGTCGTCGCCATCCCCGACCGGCTGCTCGAGGGAGATGGTGTCGACGTTGAGCCGAAGCAGGTCACGCACCTTCTCAGGGGTCATGTCGAGACGTGCTGCGACCTCCTCGGCGTCGACCTCGTGGCCAAGTTCCTGGGTCATCTGCCGCTGGGTGGCCACGACCCTGTTGATGGTCTCCACGAGGTGCACCGGGATCCTGATGGTGCGCGCCTGGTCAGCGATGGCCCGGGTGATGGCCTGGCGGATCCACCAGGTGGCGTAGGTCGAGAACTTGAAGCCCTTGTGCGGATCGAACTTCTCGACTGCCCGCATCAAGCCGAGGTTTCCCTCCTGGATGAGGTCGGAGAAGGCGAGTCCCCTGTTGCGGTAGCGCTTGGCGATCGAGACGACGAGACGGAGGTTCGCCTCGATGAGCTGTGACTTAGCCGCCTCCCCTTGTCGGCATCGCTGCTTCAAGGAGCGGAGCTGTCGTGCTTGGAGGATGTCCTCTGCCGGCCCCTCGCCCCGTTCGGCCGCCTCATGGGCAGCCAGCCGCTGCGCTGCTGCCTCCCCGGCCAGATAGGTCGTGGCGAGCTCGAACTCGAGCGGGCCATCGAGGAGTGGCACGTGACCGATCTCGGCCAAGTAGGTCTGCACAGGATCATCGCTCGATCCGCTCGCCATGCGACCAGTGCTTCGCCGCGCCCTCGCCGCCGGGCGCGGCTGGCTGACCACCTCGTCGTGCTCATCGACCACGGTCAACCCTGCGGCCTCCACCCGGGCAACTACTGCTTGGATCAGCGACTCGTCGAGCTCCTCGTGGCGGACCACCTCGACCAGCGTCGCCTCGGACACTGTCCCACCCTCGGGGGTTGCCCTGATCAGCCGGCCCAGCTCGCGCTCGGCACGAGCGGGCAGGCGAACGGGGGCGGGCTCGTCGAAGGGCTGCTCTCCCTCGGCCGTCTCGAGCGTCACGCCCTCTCCCCCCGCATCTCGAGCCAACCTAGCAACGCTCTCTCCGCCTCGGTCCTCTTGGCCAGGTCATCGAGCGCCGCGAGGTTCTGCTGCGCTTGCGATACCTGACGGGAGCTCTCCGCCGCGTCGATCTCACCCCGGCGTAGCTCCGCCTGGAGCTCTGCGAGCTCCCGGCGAACGTTGGAGCGGAGCAGCTGGGCGAGCACGGCGGAGACCGGATCATCGATGATGGTCGTATCGACGGTCGCCTCCTCGACGGCGAGCTGGCGCAGGAGCGAAGCGACCGAGGACGGCGAGCTGTCGATCGCCTCCTGGAGGCTGGGAAACTCAATCAACGCCTCGAAGGCAGCCCGCTGGTCGGGATCATGGAACAAGAAGGCCTCAAGCCGGTCACCGACAAGGTCCGGTCGGTGGACACACAGCGTGAGGGCCTCGATGCCGGGCCGATCGACAGGTCCAGGTGGCAGCGCTGGCCCTTCCTCGCCGTCGTCAGAGAGGTACTCCTCTGATGGTGGCGGGATCTCCTCTGATCGACTTCGACCACGGCCGCGCTCGGGCTGGCTCCGCTCCCCCGCCACGTGGGCGCTCAGTCGACCTCGAACGAGGTCCGGCGAGAGGTGGCAGCGATCAGCGATGCCCATGACGTACTGGTCGCGCACCAGCGCATCGGGATGCTCCGCCACCGCTTGGAGCGCTGCCTCAGCCGCCTTCGCCCGCCCCTCTGCGGTGCTCAGGTCCGCAAGGTCGATGGCCCGATCGACACGGAACTGCAGGAACGGCTTCGCTGCCGCCACAGCGGCCCGAAGGGCCTCAGGGTCCTCACGAGCCAGCTCGGCAGGATCGGTACCTTCAGGGAGCGCGCACACGGCCACGTCGACCTCGTGCGAGCGCTCCCACTCATAGACCCGTCCCGTCGCACTCTGGCCGGCGGCATCTCCGTCGTAGGCCAGGACGATCCGCTTGGCGAAGTTGCGCATGACCTTGAAGTGCTCCTCCGCCAAGGCGGTGCCACACGTCGCCACAGCCCTGGGCATGTCGGCCTGAAAGAAGGCGATCACGTCGGTGTAGCCCTCGCACACGATGATCTCTGAGAGCTCAACGATCTGTTTCTTGGCCCAGTTGAGCCCGTAGAGCGTGCGACGCTTGGAGTAGATCGAGGTCTCAGGCGAGTTCTTGTACTTCGGTTCGTGGCGTTCGGGTGGCGGGGCCCCAGGCGCTGGCGGCAGGATGCGACCTCCCATGGCGATGGGCCTGCCGCCTGGGTCGCAGATAGGGAAGACCACCCGATTTCGCAGGAAATCCTGAGGCCGGCCCCGCTTGTTGACGAAGCCAAGGCCGGCTCCCTCAAGGATCTTGTCAGGCACCCGCAGGTGCTTGGCGAGCTGGTCCCAGTCATCGGGCGCCCACCCAAGCTGAAACGATCGGACCACGTCACCGTCGTAGCCGCGGCTCCGCAGATAGCTCCTCGCACCGGCGGCATCCGGCGAGTTCAAGAGTCGGTCATGGTAGAACTCGACCGCCCTGGCGACCGCATCGAGATAGGCCGTCCGGTCCTTGCCATCGCCGCTGGCGTCGTCTTCGTGCAGCTCGATCCCTGCCCGGTCGGCCAGCATCCTGACCGAGTCGATGAACGCCATGCCGGTCGACTCGCGCACGAACGTGATCGCATCGCCCGACTTCTTGCAGCCGAAGCAGTAGAAGAGGCCCTCCTCAGCGTTCACCGAGAACGACGGCGACTTCTCGGAGTGGAACGGGCACAGCCCGGTCCAACGAAGACCTGACTTGCGCAGCGCTACCTGCTCGCCGATGAGGGCCACGATGTCGGTCGCCGCCCTGACCTGCGCGATCTCCTCGGCTGGAATCCCCACGGGAGGAACCTACCGCGCTCATGGTTGCGCCGATCCGGTCGAGACTGCGAGCTCCACAAGCCCCCATTCCCATGGGCGCGACAGTGGGGCGCAGCCCCCGTCGCGTCGGACAGGAGCTGCGCCCCACAGTGGCGACCGCTGGTGCTACTTCGCAGCCCTCTTGGCTGGTGCCTTCTTGACGACCTTCTTGGCCACCTTCTTCGCCGGCGCCTTCTTGACG
>CAITOG010000104.1 GCA_903893955.1 uncultured Actinomycetes bacterium | reverse complement strand
CTCTCAGGGGGTGACGCCACGGCGGCGGCGGAGCTCTGCCTCCATGAAATCATCGAGATCCCCATCAAGGACCGCATCGACGTTGCCGGTCTCGACATTCGTGCGCAGATCCTTGACCAACTGGTAGGGCGCCATGACGTACGAGCGGATCTGGCTCCCCCAGGCGTTGTCGATTCGCTCCCCGGTCAGCTCCGCCAGCTCTGCTTCTCGCTGCTCTCGAGCGACCTCGGCGAGCTTGTTGGCGAGGATCTGCATCGCCCTCGCCTTGTTCTGGTGCTGGCTGCGCTCGTTCTGGCAAGAGACCACGATCCCGGTCGGCAGGTGGGTGAGTCGAACCGCTGAGTCGGTCTTGTTGATGTGCTGGCCACCCGCACCAGAGGCTCGGTAGGTGTCGATCCGCAGATCCTTCTCCTCGATCTCTGGTGCGTCGTCGAGCTCCTCCATGAACGGCGTCACCTGCAAGGTGGCGAAGCTCGTTTGGCGCCGGTGCTGGGAGTCGAACGGGCTCATCCGAACCAGACGGTGCACCCCTCGCTCTGCAGACAGGAGCCCGTAGGCGAACCGTCCCTTGACGATGAAGGTGGCCGAGAGGAGGCCGGCTTCGGAGCCCTCGGTCGTCTCATCGACCTCGACGCTGAACCCACGACGCTCAGCCCAGCGGGTGTACATCCGCAGCATCATCTCGGCCCAGTCCTGGGCGTCGGTCCCGCCGGCCCCCGCGTGCACCTCTGCGATGGCATCTGCCTCGTCGTGCTCCCCCTGAAAGAGGCTCTGCACCTCGAGGCGACCGATGGCACGTTCGAGATCACCAACCGCAGCGGCCAGCTCCTCCTCGAGAGAAGCGTCTGGCTCTCCGGTGCCGGCAGCCTCGCCGACGAGCTCGACCATGACCTGGGCATCACCCAAGCTCGAGGCGAGGGTGTCGAAGCGATCGAGGTCATCGCTCACCCGACCAAGCTCGGTGGTGACCTGTCGGGCCCGATCCTGGTCATCCCAGAGATCAGGCTTCCCGGCGAGCTCCTCGAGCTCGTCTCTGCGCGCTCGAGCATCGGCGATCTTGAGGTACCCCTCAGCCTCGGCAAGCCTCGACTCGAGCTCCGCGAGCACCACGACGTTGGGCCGGCCCTCGCCGGCGCTCTCAGGCCCGGCCATGGCAGAGCTTGAACTTCTTGCCGCTCCCACACCAGCACGGATCGTTCCGGCCGAGCTTCTGCGTCTCGTCCTTGACCACCGGCACGAACGACTGCTCTGGATCGAGCGCGCCTGCCTCCGGCTGCGCCTGCGAGGCTGGCGCCGGCATCGCGAACTCCTGTGGCGCAAGGGTGAATGCACCAGCGTCGCTGTCATCGGGCGCTTCATAGACCGCACCCTCCATTGACGGCTCCTCAGGCTCCTCGACCACGGTGTCGACGTGGAGGACATAGCGCAGGTAGTCGCCGTTGATGTTCTCGATCAGTTCGCCGAACATCGAGAATCCCTCTCGCTGCCACGCCACCAGCGGATCTTGTTGCCCCATGGCGCGCAGGTTGATGCCCTCACGCAGGTAGTCCATCTCAGAGAGGTGGTCGCGCCAGCGCTGGTCGATGATCTGGAGCATGACGTCACGCTCGATGGCACGTGCCATCTCCTCGCCGCCTGGCAGCTGTTCTGGTCGAGCCTCGTAGTACTCGAGTGCCTCGGTGACGATCGATTCGATCAGCTGACCTTGTGTGCCGGCCTGCGAGAGATCGGCGACAGAGAACTGTGTCGGGTAGAACTGCTGGACCTCGGCAACAAGCTGCTCGAGGTCCCACTCCTCGGGATAATCCGTGGGGGCCGTCGTCATCACCGTTGACGTGAGCGCGTCGGTCAGCAGCTCGACGGTCTCGTCGTGCAGATCATCTCCATCGATGACCTGCAAGCGTCGCGCGTAGATCACCTTGCGCTGCTGGTTCATCACCTCGTCGTACTTGAGGACCTCTTTGCGGGTCTCGGCATTGCGACCTTCGACGGTGTTCTGCGCTCGCTCGATCGCCTTGGTCACCATCTTCGCTTCGATGGCCTCGTCGTCGGGCAGCGCCCGATCCATCACCCAGTTGATTGCTCCTGTGGCGAAGAGCCGCATCAGGTCATCCTCGAGCGACAAGAAGAATCGGCTCTCGCCGGGCTCGCCCTGCCGGCCTGAACGACCTCGCAGCTGGTTGTCGATCCGTCGAGACTCGTGGCGCTCAGAGCCGAGCACGTAGAGGCCACCGAGCTCGCGGACTCGCTCACCCTCTGCGTCGCACTGTGCCTTGAAGGTCGCCTCGAGCTCGACCAGGCGCTGGTGGCCTTCCTCAGTGGTCAAGTCGACGCCTTCGGCCCGTAGCTGACGGGACGCGAGACCCTCCGGATTGCCACCCAACAAGATGTCGACACCACGTCCGGCCATGTTCGTGGCGACGGTCACAGCGCCTGGACGTCCAGCCTGTGCGACGATCTCGGCCTCCCTGAAGTGCTGCTTGGCGTTGAGCACCTCGTGCTCGATGCCGCGCTGGGCGAGGATCCGTGAGAGCTGCTCTGACTTGGCGACTGATGCTGTCCCCACCAGCACCGGCTGACCCTTGATGCTCCGCTCGGCGATGTCGTCGGCCACGGCGTGGAACTTGGCCAGCTCGGTCTTGAAGATCAGATCAGGCTGATCGATCCGCTGCATCGGACGGTTGGTGGGGATCGGCACCACCGAGAGGTCGTAGGTTGCCGCGAACTCGCCGGCTTCGGTCTCCGCCGTACCGGTCATACCAGCGAGCTTGTCGTACATCCGGAAGTAGTTCTGGATGGTCACGGTCGCCCAGGTGTGGTTCTCCTCGTTGATCCGGACTCGCTCCTTGGCCTCGACCGCCTGATGGAGGCCGTCTGACCAACGCCGACCATCAAGGGTGCGGCCGGTGAACTCGTCGACGATCTTCACCTCGCCGCCGTCCACGAGGTAGTCCTTGTCGCGGACATAGAGCTCCTTGGCGCGAAGTGCTTGGGTGAGCTGGTGGACGTAGTTGATGCTCACCGCGTCGTACAGGTTGGCGACGTTGAGGGCCTTCTCGACCTTCTCGATACCCTCCTCAGTGGGGACGACGAGCTTCTTCTCCTCGTCCACCTCGTAGTCGACGTCACGAGAGAGCGTCCTGACGATGGATGCGAACTGGTAGTACAGCCGAGCTGCCTCGTCAGCAGGTCCCGAGATGAACAGTGGGGTTCGTGCCTCGTCGATCAGGATCGAGTCGACTTCGTCGATGATGGCGTAGACGTGGCCTCGCTGGGCCATGTGGTCGCGGGTCCTCGCCATGTTGTCGCGGAGGTAGTCGAAACCGAACTCGTTGTTGGTGCCGTAGGTGATGTCCGCGGCGTACGCCTGACGCTTGTCCTCCGGCTCCTGCATGTCGGGTCCAACTCGGCCCACGCTCAAGCCGAGCCAGCGGTGCAGGCGGCCCATCCACTCCGAGTCTCGGGTGGCGAGGTAGTCGTTGGCCGTGACCACGTGAACACCTTGGCCATTAAGCGCGTTGAGGTAGACCGGCAGCGTCGAGACCAGGGTTTTTCCCTCACCAGTCTTCATCTCAGCGATCCAGCCGAAGTGAAGCGCCATGCCGCCCATGATCTGCACGTCGAAGTGACGTTGACCGAGCACCCGCCATGCGGCTTCTCGGACCACGGCGAACGACTCGATCAACAGGTCGTCAAGCGTCTCGCCTTGAGCGATGCGCTCCTTGAACTCAACTGTCTTGGCTTGGAGCTCCTCATCGCTGAGCGCCTCCATAGCGGGCTCGAGCTGATTGACCAGCGGGACGAGCTCGGAGAGTCTCCGAACCTTCTTGCCCTCACCGGCGCGCAGGACCTTTGAAAGAACGCTCATGATCCCGTCAGACTACCGGCCCAGAGGAGCCAGCCCGCCTCGGCCTCACCCCAACGCTGCAGCGATGATCGGGCTGATCGCCTCGATCTCGAGCAGGAAGGCGTCGTGGCCGAGCGGCGAGCTGAGCAGGTGCAGCGGTTCTGCACCTTGGATGTACGCAGCCAGCACCTCCTGCTCGACCGGCGGGTAGAGCCTGTCGGAGTCGAAGCCGATGACGGTGGTCGGCGTCTCGAGCGATCGCAGGGCGGTGAGCACGCCTCCTCGTCCTCGGCCGACGTCGTGATGGTCCATCGCCCGAGAGAGCACTCGGTAGCTGTTGGCATCGAATCGGCGTGCCAGCTTGACCGCCTGGTAGTCGAGATAGCCCTCCACCGCGTACTGCGAATCGACATCGAGCGGCCCGCCACCTTGGATCTCTCGACCGAATCGCTCGGAGAACTCCTCTCTGGTGCGGTACGTGATCTGGCCGATCCGCCGAGCGACGCCGAGGCCACGCCACGGCCCTTCACCGGGTGCGGCGCCGTAGTAGTCCCCTCCTCGGAAGCGGGGATCCAGCTCGATTGCCATGATCTGCGCATGGCACAGGGCGATCTGCTCGGCGGTGGCCGCCGGCCCACACGCGAGCAGGACCAGGCGGCCGACTCTGCTCGGTGCCATGAGCGCCAGCTCGAGCGCTCGCATGCCTCCCATGGAGCCACCGATCACCGCGTGGAGGCGATCGATCCCGAGGAAGTCGAGCAGCGCGAGCTCGACGGCGACTTGGTCCCTGATGGTCACCGTCGGGAACCTCGACCCATACGGGACCCCGTCAGCTGCATCGGAGGAAGGCCCGGTTGTCCCCTGGCAGCCGCCGAGCACGTTGGCCGAGAGAACGAAGAACCGATTTGTGTCGATGCTCCGGCCAGGCCCGATCAAGGGCTGCCACCACCCTGGCGCGAGGTGACCTGGGCCTCTCTCTCCGGCAGCGTGGGAATCACCGGTCAACGCGTGCAAGACGAGCACCACATTTGACCCGTCGGCAGCGAGCTCCCCCCACGTCTCGTAGGCGACGGTGATTGGTGCCTCAGCGCCACCGAGGACGCCACCGAGCTCGAGCTCGAGCAGCCGAGACCCCAGGACGTGGGCCAGCGTGCGGTTCCCGACTGGATCGCCGGGCCGCCAGGCACCAGTCGCGGGGATGGGCGCGGTCGGCTGCCCTGGTTCCGAGTCGCCCACTTCTGAACTGCTCGTCAGGCCGTCGCTGCTCGGAACCCTGCGTCGAGGTCGGCCAGGATGTCGCCGATCGACTCGATGCCGACAGAGAGTCGGACCATCTCCGGAGAGACACCGGAGGCGGCCTGCTCGTCAGCGGTGAGCTGCGAGTGCGTGGTGGACGCCGGGTGGATGGCAAGCGAGCGGACGTCGCCCACATTGGCGAGGTGGCTGAAGAGCTCCAGCCCATCGATGAACTTGGCACCCGCCTCAGAACCGGCCTTGAGGCCAAACGACAGGACGGCACCTGCGCCCTTAGGCAGAATCCTCTGGGCCCGAGCGTTCCATGGAGACGAGGGCAGTCCCGGGTAGTTGACCCAGGAGACCTCGTTGCGACTCTCGAGGAACTCGGCGACCGCCTGAGCGTTCTCGACGTGCCGCTCCATCCGAAGGCTCAGCGTCTCGAGACCCTGGATGAACAGGAACGAGTTGAGCGGCGCCAGCGCTGCGCCGAGATCGCGCAGGCCCTGCACTCTGGCCTTGGCGATGTACGAGCCAGGGCCCAAGGCCTCCCAGAACTTGAGACCGTGGTAGCTCGGATCCGGCTCCGTGAACATGGCGTGTCGTCCCGACGCACCGAAGTCGAAGGTGCCGCCGTCGACCAACACGCCGCCGATCGCGGTGCCGTGGCCACCGATGAACTTGGTTGCCGAGTGGACGACGATGTCCGCACCGTGCACCAGCGGATTGGCGAGGTAGGGAGTGGCGAGCGTCGAGTCGACGATCAGCGGCACGTTGTGTGCGTGCGCGACGCCGGAGATCCCCTCGATGTCCAGGACGTCGCCGCGCGGATTGCCGATGGTCTCGCCGTAGAAGGCTCGGGTCTTGTCGGTCACCTTGGCCGCCCACGAGTCGAGATCGTCAGGATCATCGACGAAGTCCACGGTGATGCCGAGCTTTGGCAGCGTGTAGTGGAACAGGTTGTACGTTCCGCCGTAGAGGGACGGCGATGCCACGATCTGGTCACCAGCCTCAGCGAGGTTCAAGATGGCGAGGGTCTCCGCAGCCTGGCCCGAGCCAAGCGCGAGGGCGCCGACGCCACCTTCGAGGTTGGCGATGCGCTCCTCGAAGACGCCGGTAGTCGGATTCATGATCCTCGTATAGATGTTCCCAGGTTCGGCGAGGCCGAAGAGGGCTGCGGCGTGCTCGGTGTCCCGGAAAGCGAAGCTGGTGGTCTGGTAGATCGGGACTGCTCGCGCACCGGTAGTGGGGTCCGGCTCTGTTCCGGCGTGGATCTGACGGGTCTCAAAACCTCTGCTGTCCGACACGGTGGCTCCTTGTGGTGGTCTGACGCGTGACGCCGACCACTCAATCAAACCCGACCAATCTTGTCAACTTTTACACGCGAGGACGGCCTCGCCGGCTGCGTGCGGTGGTGCCAAGCGCGACGAGCAGGCGCACGCCAAGCACCGCTGCCGCCAAGGGGAGGAGGAGCCGAGCTGGGCCTGAGGTGGTCTGGGAGGCGAAGCGCAGTGCAGAACGATGGTGCGCCACGAGCATCGCATAGGGGTGCGCTGCCCTCGAGACCCCCTCGACGTGAGAGATCACGGCGTCAGGGACCTGGCCGACCCCATAGCCAGCCTGTCGAGCTCGCCAGCACAGGTCCATGTCCTCGGCGAACATGAAGTAGCCCTCATCGAAGCCGCCGAGCGACTCGAATATGCCTCGGCGGATGGCGAAGTAGGCGCCGGACACCCAGTCGCACCCGCCATCGGGGCGCACCGGCGAGGAGCGATACGACGCTGTGAACCGGTTGGTGGGCCGCACGAGCCCCACGAGCGCGTGCGCCGCCGCGAGGACAGGGTGAGGGAAGCGCCGCACCGATGGGTAGACGTGGCCCTCGCTCGTCAGGATGGCCGGCCCGACGATTGCCCACGCTGGTGCCTCGTCGAGCCTTCGGAGCAGCAGCTCGGTGGTGCCCGGCCTCGTAATGGTGTCGGGGTTGGCCACGATCACGGCATCGATGTGCGGACCCAGGGCTGCGACGCCGCGGTTGACGCCCGCGCCGAAGCCCAGGTTGCGGCCCGGGACGAGCAGCGTGACTGAGCCGACGAGCTCCCCGAGGGCCGCAGTCGATGAGCCGGTCGAG
>CAITOG010000103.1 GCA_903893955.1 uncultured Actinomycetes bacterium | reverse complement strand
GGAAGAGTGGTGCGAGAAGGGCTTCAGCGCCAGGTCGATGCCGAACGACATCATCTTGCCGCCGCTTGCAACAAGATTGCAATACATCTTCGAGGTATTCGGGATGTAGCGAGGCGCTACATTTGTCACATAGAAACTGAGGTGACAGGCCTCAGGTACTTTGATTTTGGTCGGATTGATGTTTGTCAGGCCACGGATGATGTCGTAGAGGATGATCAGGAACGGGAACTGGATGAACATCGGCAGGCAGCCGCCAGCCGGGTTCACGCCCTCTTCCTTGTAGAGCCGCATCAGCTCTTCGTTGAGCTGCGCCCGGTTCTCAGCGCCCTTGTACTTCTGCTGGAGCTTCTTGATCTCCGGCTGCACCTTCTGCATGGCGATCATGGACTTGGTGCTCTTGACGGTCAGCGGGGTCAAGACACCCATGATCAGGATCGTGAGGAGCGTGATCGCCAACGCATAGTTGGGCACGACGGCATAGATGAAGGCCAGGATCGTCGCAAAGAGCTTGAAGACTGGTTGGAAGATGCTTCCCACAGCATGGGTGATGCTGTTGGCGAAGATCACGTGCGCTGCAGCGATCACTGGCTGCCTCCTGTCTTGAGGGGAACAAGGTCGACCCCAGAGCCGCCGACCGGGTTGCAGCGCACGATGCGCCAGGTCGCGAGCGCGCCACCCTTGAGCAGGCCGTGGACCTCGATGGCCTCAGCGGCATACTCCGAGCAGCTGGGCGTGAAGCGACATGGGCTCAGAGCGCCGTGCCGTGCCCCTTGGTAGGCAGCGATGGCACGAAGCGCGGCGCGGGCCGGAGGCGAGGGTCGGTGGCTGCTCATCGCGCTCGGCCCTGACGCGCCGCGTCGGCGGCCGCTGTCGCCACGTTCTCGACGAGATCTCGATAGGTCATTGTGGCCACCTCTGGCTCTGGAGAGAGAAGGTAGGCGCCCGGCTCGAGATCCCGGGAGATCTGGCAGAGCGCACTTCGAAGACGGCGACGGATGCGGTTGCGCACCACAGCGTTGCCGCAGCGCTTCGTCACCGAAAAGGCCGCCTGAACTGGGATTTTCGCAGGTTCGACTACCACGTAGGCCACCCTGATCCCGGAGCGCCGTGCACGCCCATCGGGGCGACGGAAGCTCTGGAACGTGGCTCGCCTGGCGATCGGAGCGATCGTCCCTGCGACCACCAGATCAGACGGTCAGCTTGTGACGACCCTTGAGCCGGCGCGACTTCAAGACGGCGCGGCCGGCCTTCGTCGACATCCTGACTCGGAAGCCGTGGGTCTTGGCTCGCTTACGGGTGTTTGGCTGGTATGTGCGCTTCACTGATCTCTTGCCTTCCGTTCGAATGACGCCGCTGACCAAGAGGCCAGGGATGGCTCGGCTCAAGACCGAGTCCGGCGGGGATCCACATGCTAGGCCAAGATCGGGGTCGGGCACTAGTCGAATCAATGGAAATCGGCTAGGTTCGACGATCCGGTCGCGATCGGGGAGCTATCCACAACTGTACGAGCGCGCTCCACACCTGTGGAGCAACCTGTGGATTGGCGCAAACATCAGGAGGGGCGTCCACATGGCGGAAGTTCAAGAGATTTGGGGGAAATGTGCCCCCATGCTCCATGAATCCGTCTCCGATGCTGTCTGGCAAATGTGGCTCTCCAAGGTGGTTCCTGTGGATATCTCTGGGGATAACCTGAGGCTTGGTGTGCCGAACAGCGTCGTCCTCAGCAAGGTCAACGACCGCTTCCTCGGGTTGATCGAAGACGTCGTGAGCGCCGAGGTGGGCTCGACGATCTCAATCTCCCTTGTCGTCGTACCTGATCTGGCACCGGCGGCCGATGAACCAGAGGGCGACCTCGAGCCAGCCACTCCTCAGCAGCCGACGATGAGTGCGCCGGACCAGGGCCAACGCCAGACCGACTCGGTCCGGCTTGACGAACGCTTCACCTTCGAGAGCTTCGTGCCAGCAGCATCGAACAGGCTTGCGCTCGCCGCCGCCCAAACCGTCGCCGAGTCTCCAGGACGTTCCTACAATCCGCTCTTCATCTACGGGGCCTCTGGCCTCGGCAAGACCCACCTCCTCCACGCCATCGGGAACTGGGTGGTGCAGAACTACCCGAACCACAAGGTGCTCTACGTCACCACAGAGACCTTCTTGAACGACTTCGTCGACGCCATCCGTCACAACACCACGCTTGCCTTCAAGAAGCACTATCGAGAGTGCGACATCCTGCTCATCGACGACATCCAGTTCATCCAGAACAAGGAAGGGCTCCAGGAAGAGCTCTTCCACACCTACAACGACCTGAAAAGCGCGGGAAAGCAGATCGTCTTGACGTCCGACCGCACCCCTCGGTCGATCGACACCCTGGAAGACCGGCTCCGCAGCCGGCTCCTCTCTGGCTTGCTCGCCGAGATCGATCCTCCCGATCTCGAGACAAGGATCGCCATCTTGCGGGCGAAGGCGGCGCTCGACGACATCGTGCTACCCGACGACGTCGCGGACTTCGTCGCCACCAACGTCCGAGACAACATCCGAGAGCTCGAAGGGGCGTTGACCCGCGTGGCAGCCTTCGCCTCGCTGACGGGCACCCCGATCTCGCTTGAGCTCACCCAGCAAGTCCTCTCCGACATCGGAGCTGAGCCCCGGCTGATCACCCCAGACATGATCCTCGAGGCTGTCGCTGAGACCTATGGCCTCACCGTCGACGACATCGTGGGCCCGCGCCGCGCACGGCCGCTCGTGACAGCCCGTCACGTGGCTATGTACCTCGTCCGGCATCTGACCGACTACTCATATCCCTCCATCGGAAAGGTCTTCGGGAACAGGGATCACTCGACCTGCATCAGCGCAGTCGAGAAGATCGAGGGACAGATGAAGGAGCGTCGCAATATCTACGACCAGGTGACGACATTGATCCAGCAGCTCCGGGTGAGTGGGTAGAAGCTGTGGATAACACACCTCTGCACTGGTGGTCTGACACGCGTTACCTGGGGACAGGGGTGCCATTCATCCACAGCAACCCCAAGGGTGACAGGATCAACCAAGGTGATCGTCCACTCCCGACATTTGGGCTGGGGATTGCAAATGTACAGCTGAGCAGGGAAGATTCGAAGTTCTCCCCAATCCACAGGACCTACTAACTCTTCCTTCTTCTAAAGATCATCCTGTGTGTGGCCAACGCACCGACAGAAAGGCAGCCACCAGATGAAGTTCAGATCAGAGCGAGATTCACTTGTCGAAGCGCTGGCGACCGCTGGTCGTGCCGTCAGCACTCGTCTGGCCATGCCGGTCCTCTCGGGCCTCCTGGTTCGTGCCGAGGACAACCAGCTGACCATCACCGGCACCGATGGCGATCTGTCGATCAGGGTCTCGCTCGAAGTGATCGGCATCACCGACGGGACCGCTGTCATCCCCGCACGTCTGGCAACCGACATCACCCGATCCCTGGAGCCAGGTGCGGTCACCTTCGAGGCGGCTGACGAGCAGGTCGACATCTCCGCCGCTCGATCCCAGTTCACACTTCGGTCCTATCCGACGGTTGAGTTCCCGGGCGTGTCGTTTCCAGACGAGGCAGTGGCCCACATCCCAGCTGGGATCCTGGCTGAGGGGCTTCGCCAGGTCGTGCGGGCCTCATCGAACGACGACGCTCGACCCCTTCTCACCGGTGTGCTGCTCACGACCTCCGAGGGATCACTTCGGCTGGTCGCCACCGACTCGTACCGTCTGGCGCTCCGAGACCTTGATGGGACCGCTGGTGCTCTCGGTGACGAGGACATCCTGGTGCCAGCAAAGGCGCTTGCAGAGCTGCAGCGACTGATCAATCCAGATGACGAGGGAACCGTCGGCGTGACGACGTCCGCGTCAGAGATCACCTTCTCGGTG
>CAITOG010000102.1 GCA_903893955.1 uncultured Actinomycetes bacterium | reverse complement strand
CTCGGCCCTGACACCAACTCGACGGCGATCGCGCTCTGGGCGCTGTCGACCAAGAACGGTGCGCCGAGCGTTCTCGACTCGGTCACGAGCGGGCTCGGCTTCCTCGCCGCGGCTGAGCTCAAGCACGCCACGTGGAGCTTCATGCCCGGCGGCGCGGCGGACTGCGACTCGACGGCGCTGGTGGATCTCGCCCTCTTCGAGACCAGCCAGGACGTCACCGCCACCACTGGGACCTGGGCGGTTGGTGGCACCAGCCCGTTGGTGGGCCTTGAGCGGTTCCAGGTCCGACCTCTCGACACGCCCTCGACTGCAGGCGGCTTCCGCTATCAACTGACTAGCGACTACCCGAAGCCTGACGTGCTCTCGAGCGAGCAGGCACTGTTGACGCTGAGCATCGTGGGGGGCTGACGAGCACAGTGCGTCGCTTTTCGCTCCTCATCCTGGCCGCTGCGCTGCTCGGCGCTGTGCCCGGCGCAGCCCCTGCCCTGGCCGCGGGCGAGCGGACGATCGCGGTGGTGGTGGACTTCGGCGCCGGCGAGGGTCTGCCCGCCTCCTTCACGCTGTGCGTCAAGGAACCATCGGGGGCGACCGATGCCCAGGCGCTCGCAGACGCTCTCACGACGGCAAAGCTCCGGCAGAGCACCTACTCCTCGAGCGGTCTGCTCTGCAGCATCGCCGGCTACCCGTCGACCGGGTGCGGGGTCCCCACCTCATCTGGTTACAGCTACTGGGCTTACTTCCACGGTGGCGCAGAGGGGTGGAGCTACGCCTCCGACGGCCCTGCGGAGCGCACCGCATCACCGGGGACCGCCGAGGGCTGGCGGTTCGAGCGCGATGGCAGAGGGAACCCGAGCGACCAGGTGCCACCAGGACCCTCGGGTCCTGCGGCGCTGTGCCCGAGCTCGACCGAGACCACGTCGACCACGTTGCCAGCGGTGACGACCACGACCGAGGCCACCCCAGTCCCGATCTCGGCGACAGCGAGCTCGACCACCACCTCGCAGCCGTTGCCGCCCACCTCGACCACGACGCCCTCGGTGGTCCATGAGGCTGCGGCACGAACAGCGGCGGCACACGAGCACTCCTCGAGTCCAGCGAGCGCGAGCGCCATGGTCACGGTCGCCGCTGTGGGCCTCTTGGCAGTGCTCGGGGTCGTTGCGCTCGTGCTCCGCCGTCGGAGCAGGGCGTGAACCGAGAGCATCGTCCGCACGCGGTGGCCTGGTGGCTCTGGTCCGCCGGGCTCGCCATCGCGGCGCTCCGGACATCCAATCCGCTCCTGCTCCTCTTGCTCGCAGGAGTGATCTGTGTGGTCACACTTGCGCTGGCCGATCGAACCGGCGGCCCGAGCCCGCTCGGCACCTTCGCCCGCGTGGCAGCAATCATCATCGTCCTTCGGGTCGTGCTCCAGGTGATCTTCGGCCAGCGGGTGCCCGGCCACGTGCTCGTCTCGCTTCCTTCGCTGCCGATGCCTTCATGGGCAGAGGGAGTGAGCATCGGCGGCCCGGTCACCGTCGAGGGGCTCCTTTCCGCATTGAGCGGTGGTCTCCGCCTGGCGGTCGTGCTGCTCGCCTTCGGGGCAGCAAACTCGCTGGCCAGTCCCAGAGAGGTGCTCCGATCGCTGCCCGGCGTGCTTCACGAGATCGCGGTGGCTGTGACGGTGGCCCTCTGCTTTGCCCCCGAGGTCCTGGCATCGGTGCGCCGGGTCCGTCAGGCGAGGATGCTTCGAGGCCGACCGACGACTGGCATCGCGGGCATGCGGGGCATTGCGGTCCCGGTGCTCGAGGACGCGCTCGAGCGATCGGTGCAGCTCGCCGCCTCCATGGGGGCGAGAGGGTTCGGCCGTCGCCCCGTGGTGCGCTCGCGGGCCCGAGACCGAGGCGCGGTGGCGCTGGCTATTGTCGGCTCGCTCCTGGTCCTGGCCGGTGGCTACGGGATCTTGGCTGGCTCGGACGTGATTCCAGGGGCAGCGTGGCTGGCCGTCCTGGGAGTGGTGGCTGCGGCTGGTGGCGTGCTCTTGAGCGGGCGTCGAGCGGTGCGCACGAGGTATCGACCAGCCCCCTTCGGCTGGCGATCGACCGTGTGCGCCCTGAGCGGCTGGGCCACAGCGGCGCTCATGGCGGTGGCTGGAATCCTCGATCCAGCGTCGGTCACCTGGTCGCCATGGCCGCTCAGCTGGCCTGCGGTGACGCCGCTGGCACTGTTGGCCATCGTGGTCGGCCTCGTCCCGATCCCGGTGGCCCTCCGGCCCTCGCCTCGTGGGTCGACACGAGCGCTCGTCGAGGTGGGGGCATGATCCGCTTCGAGTCGGTCTCCTTCCGCTACGACGCCACTTGGATCCTTCGTCATCTCAACCTCGAGGTGGCCGAGGGTGAGCTCGTGGTGGTGGTGGGGCCGACCGGGTCAGGCAAGACCACGCTGCTCAAGATGATCGACGGCCTCGTGCCCCACTTCTCGGGCGGCGAGATGCTCGGCGACGTGGTCGTCGATGGTCGCTCGATCCGAGACACGCCGCCCACCGAGCTGGCGAGCACGGTCGGCTACGTCGGACAGGACCCCGCGGCCACCTTCGTCACCGACCGGGTCGAGGATGAGATCGCCTATGCCATGGAGAACCTTGGCATCGAGCCGTCGGTGATGCGACGGCGGGTCGAGGACGCACTCGACCTGATGAGCCTCCATGAGCTTCGTGACCGGCAGCTGGCCACCTTGTCGGGAGGGCAGCGCCAGCGGGTGGCCATCGCCGCCGTCCTGGCAGCGTCACCGGGGATCCTCGTCTTGGACGAGCCGACCTCAGCCCTCGACCCAGGTGCCGCCGAGGAAGTGCTGGCGAGCCTGACTCGGCTCGTCCACGACGTCGGTCTGACCGTGGTGCTCGCCGAGCACCGCCTCGCGCGGGTGCTCCCCTTCGCCGATCGGGTGGTGCTGCTCGATGGCGCCGGCACCGTCGAGGTGGGGGAGCCGGGTGTCGTGATGGCCTCGTCATCGCTGGCACCACCGATCATCGACCTCGGCCGGCTCGCTGGCTGGTCGCCGCTGCCGGTGACCGTCCGCGACGCGAGGCGTCGAGCTGGTGCGATGCGAGCTGCTCTCGACCACGAACCGGTGCCCGCGACGCTGGTCGGTGGCACCGAGGTGGTAGCGATCGCGGATGGGCTCTGCGCCTCGTACGGGAGCACGTTGGCGCTCGATGGGGTCGACCTCGAGGTGCGGGCTGGCACCATCACGGCGGTGATGGGACGCAACGGCTCGGGCAAGTCGACCTTGCTCGGCTGCCTGGCTGGCATCAACCAGCCCTCATGCGGTGCCGCCACGGTCCAGGGCACGCCACCGACCACCCTCTCGGCCAAGGAGCGGATCCGGCGGGTCGGCTTCGTGCCGCAGGACGCCTCACTCCTCCTCTACTGCCAGCGGGTCGATCAGGAGTGCGCCACTGCTGACGAGGAGCACCACCTGGCACCTGGGACGACGAGCGCGTCGGTAGCCAGGCTGACCGGCGAGCTCGATCCGGCCCGCCATCCCCGTGACCTCTCTGAGGGACAGCGCCTGGCGCTGGCCCTCGGCATCGTCTTGGCGCCCGCGCCACGGATGGTCCTCTTGGACGAGCCCACCCGTGGCCTCGACTACGAGGCGAAGCGTGCGCTCGTGGCGGTCCTCGCCGAGCTGCGAGACGAAGGGGTGGCCATCGTGATGGCAACGCACGACGTCGAGCTCGTCGCCCAGGTGGCTGATCACGCCGTCGTCCTCGCGCAGGGCGAGGTCATCGCGCATGGCCCGGCCCGAGATGTCGTCTGCCACACGCCAGCCTTCGCCCCGCAGGTAGCCAAGGTGCTCAGCCCGCTGCCATGGCTGACGGTCGCCGAGGTCGCGGGCGCACTCGAGGGAGTCCGATGAACGGGGCTCGGCAGCGACTGTTGAGCACGCCGGGCAGGATCCTGCTCGTCTCGACCTCGATCCTCGGTGCGATGGCCTTCCTGTGGCCGTTCCTCGTCTCAGCCACCGGCACGGTGGACAGTGCGCACCACCACGACGCACCGATCCTCCTGCTCGTGATCGCACCGCTGCTCCTCGTGCTGCTGGCGGTCGAGGTGTCGAGAGGGCGCATCGACGCTCGTGGCATTGCAGTGCTCGGCATCTTGGCAGCCTGTGGGACCGCGCTTCGGATTCCGAGCCCAGGGGTCGCGGGCTTAGAGCCGCTCTTCTTCCTCCTCGTGCTCGCTGGCCGGGTCTACGGCCCGGGCTTCGGCTTCGCACTCGGCGGCTTGACCATCCTCGTCTCGGGCATCGCCACCGGCGGCGTCGGTCCGTGGTTGCCGTTCCAGATGCTCGCGGCCGGGTGGGTGGGCGCTGGCGCGGGGATGTTGCCTGCAGGGACCGGCCGCGCTGAGCGCTGGGTGCTTGCTGGCTACACAGGCGTCGCGTGCATTCTCTACGGGACGGTGATGAACCTGTGGTTCTGGCCGTTCGGCGTCGGCGGGTCGACCTCGATCTCGTACGTGGCTGGCGCCGGGCTGGCGACCAACCTGCGTCATTTCATCGCCTTCGACCTCGCCACCTCGCTCGGCTTTGACCTGCCCCGAGCGGTGCTGAACGCCACCCTCATCCTGCTCGTCGGCGCGCCGGTGCTCGTGGCGCTGCGTCGAGCAGCGGCGCGCACCCGGCTCGGTCCGAGCACAGAGGTGCTCTCAGAGGTGGCTGAAGCTCCCTGACTCCTCCTTGGTCATGTGGGCAGTCATCGGGTGCTTGATGAGGTGCTCGACGGCAGCGGCCATGTCGGTGAGGAGGTTCTCGGCCAAGTCTCTCGAGAGGTCTCGCCGAACGAGGATCCGCTGCACGGTGGTCTCTGAGAGCTCGCCGGTCAGCGGGTACGCCGGGACCAGCCAGCCATGCGTGCGGAGTCGGTCGGCGAGGTCGTAGAGGGTGAACCCGTAGTCGGCACCTTCGGGGATGCGCCAGGTCAGCGCCGGGATGCCCTTCATCGGGTCCGGCTCGTAGATCATCTCGATGCGGTGCAGG
>CAITOG010000101.1 GCA_903893955.1 uncultured Actinomycetes bacterium | reverse complement strand
TGCCGGTCAGCTCGTCGAGGGCTCGACTCAGCGCCTCCGCGCGTGCAGTGGCACGCGCGGAGGCCTCCTCAGCCCGCTTCGACGCAACCTCTGTCGCAGCCTCTCGTGAGCGGGCGACATCGAGTGCTGCGGTGAGCTGGCTGACCGACCGGCTCAGCTCGGCCACAGCCTCTCCCGCCTGGCGCCGAGCCTCGACGGCTTCGCGCTCGGCATCATCAAGCTCGGTGCGACGCAGGCCGAGCTTGGCGGCTCGCACCTCGAGGTCGGCCACGGTCTGCGCTCGCACCTGGGTCGCACGCTCGAGCATCGCCCGTCGCTCGGTCGCCCGACCGAGCTCCTCGATGGCTGCGTCATCGTGACCCCCACCCCACGTGGACTCATACTCAGCCTCGGCGCGCTCGAGCGACTGCTCGGCCTCTTTGAGCTGTGCGCGCTCTGGTGCGAGCAACTCGACGTCGTCGTCAACGCTGGCGATCTCTCCGACGAGTCGAGCTGAGTCAGCCTCCAGCGAGGCCACGACATCGATGTCAGCCGAGGCGTCGAGCGCCTGCGCGACGGTCCGTGCGCGCTCGGTCAGGATCCCTGCCAGCCCTCGAGCCCGCTCAGCGAGGCTCTGCACATCAGCCACCGAGGCCGCGAGCTCTTCAGAGCGCTGGCCCTGGGTCAAGGAGGCTGCGGTCGCCGAGGCCTGCGCATCGAGCTGGGCGAGCGACTGGCGAAGCTCGGCCTCTGTGCCCTGGCCAGTCCTGAGCAGGGCGGCGATCTCCTCGGAGCGAGAGGAGAGACCCGAGAACTCAGTGCCTGCAAGGTGCAGCCGGAGAGCCTGGCGCTCCTCATCGAGCACCGCGAAGCTCCGTGCTGCAGCTGCCTGGCGCTCGAGTGGTCGCATCTGGCGCCTGACCTCACGGACGAGGTCGCCGAGGCGCTCGAGGTTCTCCTGTGTCGCCGTAAGGCGCCGCTCGGCCCGCTCTTTGCGTCGACGGTGCTTGAGGACCCCGGCCGCTTCCTCGATGATCGAGCGACGGTCTTCGGGACGAGCAGAGAGGACGGAGGCCAGCTGTCCCTGCCCGATAATCATGTGCTGCTGGCGGCCGACGCCGGAGTCGCTCAGCATCTCTTGGATGTCGAGGAGTCGACACGGAGTGCCGTTGATGGCGTACTCCGAATCACCCGAGCGGAACAGCGTCCTCGAGATGGTCACCTCGGCCATCTGGACCGGAAGCGCACCATCCGCGTTGTCGATGGTCAGGGCAACCTCTGCCCGGCCGAGCGCCGGCCGGTTGGCCGTGCCCATGAAGATGACGTCTTCCATCTTCGAGCTGCGAAGGGCTCGTGGGCCTTGCGCGCCGAGTACCCACGTCACCGCGTCGACGACGTTGGACTTTCCAGACCCGTTGGGACCGACCACGACGGTGACCCCGGGCTCGAACTCGAGAGAGGTCGAGTCGGCGAACGACTTGAACCCCTTCATCGTCAGTCTCTTCAGGTGCATCGGGGCGACCCTAGCAACGCTGACGGGAGTCGGCGGAGGCCGATGGAACCGCGATCAGGCCCAACGCGCACCGCTCGATCAGATCTGGCAGTGCTCGCAGTAGTAGGTCGAGCGCTGCTGGTGCTTCACCTTGATGATCGGCGTCCGACAGCGCCGGCACGGCGCACCCTCGCGGTCGTAGACCTCATGGAAGGTCTGGTAGCCCCCCGGCTTGCCGAAGATGTCGACGAACTGCTCGTCCGACAGGGTCGATCCGCCGTGCTTGATCGCCTCAGCGAGGACCTCGACGAGCGCGCGCCACAGGCGCCGCACCTCGGTCGTCGAGAGCGAGTCGGTCAGCCGGTCGTAGCGAAGACCTGCTGCGAAGAGGATCTCGTCGGCATAGATGTTGCCGATCCCAGAGATCATGGACTGATCGGTCAAGAAGGTCTTGAGCGGCACCGAGCGGGCACGCAGGACGATCGCAAACCGCTCCCAGCTCATGACGTCTTCGATCGGGTCGAAGCCGAGGTCGGCGAGCTCAGGGATCCGCTGGCGAGTCGCTGCACCCTCGCCACCCATGGCGACAGTCGAGGCAGGAGAGACAGCCACCTTGGTCCCCTCAGGCGGCGGGGTCGAAATGAACATCTCGCCGAAGGTCCGCGGGTCCACGAATCGCAACTGGCCGCCCTGGGTGAAGGTGAACACGACGTGGGTGTGCTTCTCCTTGGCCTCCTTGGCTGACTTGGCGCGTCGCAGCTGGCCGCTCATCCGCAGGTGGACGACCAAGGAGGTTCCATCATCGAGCTCGAGGATCAGGTACTTGCCGAGCCGACCCGTTCCCTTGATCGTCCGGCCCTCGATCAGGTCCCGGAACGCCTTCGCCGACTTGTGGCGGCGCACCGTCTTGCCGTTGGTGACCGCCGCCTCCTTGATCTTGCGGCCGACCACCTCCTTGGAGAGCTGTTGTCGGATTGTCTCGACCTCGGGCAACTCAGGCATCTGCGATCTCCCCCCACGCGGCCTTCGCCGCGTCCATCTCTGCTGACTTCTTCGTTCGTCCGCCCCCGGAGGCGATGGTGGTCCCGTCGAGCATGACCAGCGCCTCATAGCGCCTTTCATGCGGCGGACCTGACTCGGTGACGCTGTAGGACAGGGCGCGACTCGTGGCCTGCGCCCACTCGTGGAGCAGGCTCTTGAAGTCCCGCGCACCAGGCTCATCCGCGGCTGCCTCAATCCGGTCGCCGAGCAAGGAACGGACCAGCGCTCGGGCGGCTTCGATCCCGTCGGAGAGATAGGTCGCGCCGATCACGGCTTCAAGAGCGTCAGAGAGCACCGAGGGCTTGGTTCGCAGGCCCTCGCCCTCTGCACCTCGGCCCAGCATCAAGAGGTCACCGAGCCCGATCTCGAGAGCGATCTCCGCCAGCGTCGACTCGTTCACGAGCGCGATCCGTGCCTTGGACAGGCCACCCTCGTCGAGCTCTGGGTGGGCCAGGAAGATCGTCTCGGCCACGACGAGGCCGAGCACGGCATCGCCCAAGAACTCAAGCCGCTGGTTCGACGCGGCATCGTGCTCCGCCGCCCAGGATGCGTGGACGAGCGCGAGTTCGAGAAGAGAGGGATCAGTGGGCTGGACGCCGAGACGCTCGCAGAGCACCTCGATGGCTGTTGCCACAGCGACCGACAGCTCAGCTCGCCTTGAGCTTGGCGTAGACGTAGTCGACAGCGTCGCGGACGGTCTTGAGGTCCTCGAGGTCCTCATCGTCGATCCGGAACCCGCTCGCACGCTCAGAGAGCTCTTCCTCGAGCGCCTCGACCAGCTCGATCAGCGCCAGGGAGTCCGCGTCGAGGTCCTCGCTGAACGAGGATCCCTCGGTGATCGTGCTCGGCTCGATCTCCAAGATGTCGGCGAGCTGCTCCTGCACGAGGGTGAAGACCTCGTCCCGCTCGATCGGTCCCTGTGAGGTGTGGGTTTCTGCGGGCACGATGGTGGTCCCCTTCTCGTCCGTCCGACCTCGTTCCGCGCCGAGGTCCTGGGCCATCCTACCGGGCCTGCTCGGGTGGCTGGTAACTCAGCTGGAGGCGACCGCCGCCCGCAGCGCATCAGTGATGCCCGCTGTCGAGAGATCGTGGCCCACCTTGATGGCGTTCATCATCGCTGTCGCCGAGGAGGAGCCGTGGCTGATGATGCAGACGCCCTCGAGGCCGAGCAGCATGGCACCTCCGGCACCGTCTGGATCGAGCTCCTCGACGAGCGGCGCGAGGTGCGGCAGCAGCACGTTGGTGGCTGCCTTGGTCTCCTCGGTCGACGAGAAGACTTCGAAGAGGGCCCCCATCAGGAACTTGAGCGAACCTTCGAGGGTCTTGAGCGCAACGTTGCCGGTGAATCCGTCGGTGACGATGACGTCGACAGGTGCATCGAGCAGGTCCCGGCCCTCGACGTTGCCGACGAAGCGGATGCCGTGGCCCCCCTCAGCCAACATCCCGTGGGTCTCCTTGACGAGGGG
>CAITOG010000100.1 GCA_903893955.1 uncultured Actinomycetes bacterium | reverse complement strand
GCAGCCCGCGCGAGGTGACACGCGACGCTCTCGGATACCCCTAGATCCTACCGCACCCCTGTGTCACCGACCGGCTCTTCAGCCCCTCGAAACAGAGACTTCAAGGGTCGTGATCGATACCCCGCAAGCGTTCGAGATCCTGGAGCAGATCTCGTCTGCGAGCAGGGTGATCTGTGAGCCCCATACCGGGCGGTCGACCAACACGGTGAGCGTCTCCCCGACCAGCTTTGCCGGCGTCGCGTGAGAGGCCAAGGGTTGGCCGATCACCTCCTCCCACACCGAGCTCACTGCTCCCACACCGAGCAAGTCGACCCGCCGGATCCCACCCGAGACCGCAGCGAGCGAGTCAGCCAGGGGCTGCGGGCCCTCGCTGTGCCGGCGCCACCTAGCCATCGACGCCAACCAGATCCCCGACGTCGACCACAAGCGCCGGCTCCACACCAGGCGGCAAGGGAGAGGCGGTGCTGATCAAGGCCTGACCGGCCGGGAGCTCGGTGATGAGGCGCCGGGATCGATCTGGGTCGAGCTCGCTGAACACGTCGTCGAGGAGGAGGAGAGGTGGGGATCCGAGTCGATCTTGGGCGGCCAAGTGGACAGCCAGCCGAAGCGCAAGGGCGAAGGTCCGTTGCTCACCCTGTGATGCCTGGGTCCTGGCATCTCGCCCCTCGAGGAGGAGGACAACATCATCTCGATGTGGTCCAACGGTCGACACCCCTCGGCGAAGATCGTCAGGACGGGCTTGCGCCAAGGCAGCCCTTAGATCGCCGTTCGCCGACGGGAGATATGTGGCAGCAGCGATACCGCCCTTTTCATCCCCAGAGAGCGAGCAGTAGGCGGCATCGATGGCCAGCGCGAGATCCTCGAGCAGTCGCTGCCTGCTCGCCATCAATCGGCCTCCGGCGTCACTGAATCGGTCGTCCCAGACGTCAAGTGTCGAGATGACGTCGGGGGTGGAGCGACCGAATGACCCTTTGAGCAGGGCATTTCTCTGTCTGACGATCTTGTCGACCTCTTCGATGAGCTTGCCCGCCGTCGGATCGAGCTGGACAAGCGCGTCGTCGAGCAGCTCGCGCCGACCGGCTGGAGAACCCTGCACCACCGCGAGATCGTCTGGACAGAAGGTCGTGACCGGGATTGCTTCAGTCAGATCTCGCTTCGACCGCACAGCCTGGCGGTTGACCTGCATGCGTGATCGTCCCTCTCGCCGCAGCTCGGCCTCCACCAGCAGCTGACGATCGGCTACCTCGAGCTCGGCTCGCAGGATGGCGGTGTCCTCACCGTTCTTGATCATCGCCTCGCGTGGGCTACTTCTCAGCGAACGACCAAGTCCGAGGTAGCCCACCGCCTCGAGCAACGAGGTCTTGCCGGTTCCGTTTGGGCCCACGAGCACCGTAATCCCATCAGGATCGGGCTCGAAGACACAATCGGTGAAGACTCGGAACCCCGAGATCTCGAGGCGCGCCAGACCCACGTTTCAAGCGGCGATCAGGAGACGCGCACGGGCATCAGAAGATAGCGATAGGAGTCTGCCTCGCCGCTGCGGACTGTGGCTGGACGGGTGCCATCAGATGTCTCGATGATGACCTCGTCGCCCGCCACCGCCTCGATCCCCTCGATCAGATAACTCGGGTTGAAGGCAATGGTCAGATCCTCGCCCATGTAGTCCCCATCGACCGTCTCGGTACCTTCGCCGATCTCCTGGGAGACGACCTTGAGATCAACGCCGCCAGCACGCATCGAGAGCCTGACTGGGGTCGTGTTGTCCTTGACCAGGAGGCGAACACGCCGAAGTGCCCCGGTCAGAGTCTCCTTGCCCAGGTGAAGCTGGTTCGGGTACGACTCTGGGATCAGCTGGCGGTAGTCGGGATAGGTCCCGGAGATCAGTCGAGTCGAGATCGAGGTCGATCCCACCGAGAAGGTGATCTCTGACGCGGACGTCGTCACGCCGACGGTTCCCTCGTCATCTGGATTGATCAGTCGCTGCAGCTCTGCAAGCGCCTTTGCTGGCACCAGGATGTCCTCGTCACCGAGAGCACCAGCGGTCCCATC
>CAITOG010000099.1 GCA_903893955.1 uncultured Actinomycetes bacterium | reverse complement strand
GACCCGAGCAGCTGGCGCACCAGCGATCAGGCCGAGAAGGTCGAAGAAGTGGCAGCACTTCTCGACCAGCGTCCCACCGGTGTTCTCGTTGAACCGATTCCAGTCGCCCACCTTGGGCAGGAAGGGGAAGCGGTGCTCTCTCATCGCCACCATGTGGATGGCGCCGAGCTCGCCTGACCGGGCGTGCTCGATGACCCGGGCGATCGGTGGCATGTAGCGGTACTCGAGGCCGACCCAGATGAGCGAGCCCGCAGCCTCTGCCGCCTCGACGACGCGCCGACACGCTGCAACGGTCGTACACAGGGGCTTCTCGACGAGGCACGGGATGCCGGCGTCGATCACGTCGAAGAGGACAGCCTCGTGGGTCATGTTGGGACTGGCGATCACCACCGCATCGAGGTCTCCTCGAGCGAGGAGGTCGCGATGGTCCTCGTAGGTGTCGAGGGCTGCACCCTCGGTGACGAGACGGGCCCACTCGAGTGAGGTGGGCGCCGGATCCGACACCGCCACGACCTCGACGTCGTCGATGGCAGCCAGGTTCTTCAGGTGCTCGCAGCCCATCATCCCGGTGCCGATGATGCCGACGCGAAGCGACGTGAAAGCCATGGGGCGATGGTAGCGGTGCCATGCGGCTCGCCCCGAGGCAGCGGTGTGGTCGATGCGCTAGGAGTCGAAGCCGAGACCGAGGCGATCGAGCAGCTGGAGCCAGGGACCTCGTCGTCCCTCATTGGCGTCTGCGGCGGCGATCGCTCGGCGGGTCGCCTCGATGCCGAGGAAGCGGATCGGTTCAGGAGGGAAGGGCACCGGCGCCCTGGTGATCATCTCGAGTCGGGTGGCCTCGGTGTCGAGGCCGTCGAGCAGGTCGAGCGCTGTCGAGGCGAAGAACCTCGACGCGCCGACCCCGAGGCCGGTGAAGCCGTTGACCGTCGCCACCTGACCTCGGTGGCTGAGCGTGGTCGAGGCGGCGAAGCGCGTCGAGGTGTCGATCGCCCCTCCCCAGCGGTGGGAGAAGCGGACACCAGCCAAGGTCGGGAACATGGCGTCGAAGTGCTGCTCCAAGGTGGCGAAGATCGCCGGGTCCTGATCGAAGCGTGGATCGACCTTCTGGTTGAAGCGATAGACGGCCTCATAGCCGCCGAAGAGGATCCGATCGTCTGTGGTCAGTCGCAAGTAGTGGAACTGGTTGCCGCCATCGCCGATTCCCCGACGATGGCGCCAGCCGATTGACTCGAGCTCATCTCGATCCAGAGGCTCGGTCATCAGCACGTAGTCGTAGACCGGCACGACTCGTCCGGCGGTGCGCTTGACCAGCGCCGGGAAAGCTGCGGTGGCGACCACCACCTGCCTCGCGGCGAGGGTGCCGTCGGAGGTCGCAACAACGATGGTGCTGCCACGCCGATCGATGTCTCGCACCGGGGAGCGCTCATGGATGACACCGCCGAGCTGCTCGATGGCATCGGCGAGCCCCCACGCCAGCTTGGCCGGGTTGACCATCACGGCGCCGTGCTCCTCGAGGATTCCAGCGCACGCCAGCGGCGAGGCGATCTCTGCGCCGATGGCGTCTTCGTCGAGGAACGTGTGCGCCACGCCGGCTGCGTCGAGCTCGGCTGACTCAGCTGCGAGCTCGTCGGCTTGCCACGGCGCCACGGCCACGGTGAGCTCTCCGGTGGCCTCGAGGTCACAGTCGATGCCGTGGCGGTCGATCGAATCGAGGAGCTCGGCGAAGCTCTGGTCGCCGAGACGGCGCAGGAGTGGCATCTCGGCGGGCCAGCGGGCGCGGCCATTGGCATCGCCGTGGGTGATCGACGCGACGCAGAAGCCACCGTTGCGCCCCGACGCGCTCGAGGCGAGTCGATCGGCCTCGAGGAGTACCACTCGTCGACCAGGGTCTCGTTCGAGCGCCCGGAGGGCAGCCCAGAGACCGGTAAAGCCACCTCCGACGACCACGAGATCAGCGTGGCCGACTCCGTGATGGGCCTCTCGAGGTTGCGGTCGTCGTGGGTCGTCGAGCCAGAACGGAACCGGTGCAGCGTCGAGGAATCGAGTCGCCGTCACCGGGTCCCTCCCGCAGCGAGCAGCACCAGGCGCTCCATGGCGCCGTCGTCGAACAGATCGATGACGTCGGCCACCAAATCCATTGCGCCCGCCCTGAGGAGCTGGCCTGCCTCGGACCCGTGCTCAGGGAGCTCGGTCGTCAGCACCACGATCCTGGTCT
This sequence comes from uncultured Actinomycetes bacterium, assembly GCA_903893955.1. Classification (GTDB taxonomy): domain Bacteria; phylum Actinomycetota; class Acidimicrobiia; order Acidimicrobiales; family RAAP-2; genus CAIUMH01. Next base: position 200 of record CAITOG010000099.1, on the reverse strand, counting down.
CCTCCTCGAGCCGTCCGCGCATCGCCGCCAGCCGACCCAGCAGCCGAAGCACGGTATCGGGCCGGCTCAGCCCGCCGCGCCTCGTGACGTGGCTGCCACCCACCTCGATCGCCCACATCCCACCAGCTGCATCCTGTGCGAAGAAGGGGACAGAGATCGGAGTCTTGGAGAGCCGCTTGTCCACAGCGGTAATGGTGAAG
>CAITOG010000098.1 GCA_903893955.1 uncultured Actinomycetes bacterium | reverse complement strand
GATGGTGAAGCACCATATCGACCACAAGGACGGTCGGTGGCGCCTCGGCGTCTTCATCAACAGCATCGCCGCGGTGGTGTCGCTCTCCGTTGTCCTGATCTTCCTCTTCGCCAAGTTCCTCGAGGGGGCCTGGGTGATCGCCGTGGTCGGGCCACTCATGTACTTCGGCTTGATCCGACTGCACCGCCAATACGCGCGCGAGGAGTCGGTGCTCCGGACTCAGGGGCTCCAGTCCTCCGAGATCAAGGCCCGCCGCCGACACGTGGCGGTCGTGCTGGTCGACTCTTACGACCTCGCGGCGTCGCGTGCGATCGCCTACGCCCGCACCTTGTCGCACATCACGAGGGCGGTGCACTTCGACATCGACCCAGCGGTGACCGCAGAGCTCAAGTCGACTTGGTCGGAGGTGGCGCCTCGCTGGCTCCCCTTGGACATCATCGAGTGTCCGGATCGTCGCCTCGAGCGGGCTGCGGTCGAGCTGGTCGCCGACATCGTGGTCGATCACGACACCGAGTGCACCGTGCTGCTCCCGAGGCGATCCTTCGACTCGCGCCTGAGTCGGATCCTCCATGACCGCACGGCGGACTCGATCGCTGCCGCGGTCTCGGTCGTCCCTGACGTGAGCGCCACCATCATCCCGTTCAACCTCTCGGAGTTCGAGAAGACCGAGCGTCTCGAGACGATCACCGAGCAGCCCACCGAAGAGCACGGGTGGGGCAGAGGGCTCGATCGAGATGTGCTTCCGGCAGACGCCCTCCTTAAGGAACGCTCCCAAGGAGCGACGCACATCAGCGATGCCGAGTGGCGGCAGCGGACCAAGGTGGCCGGTCGCATCAAGTCAGTCCGGGTGCAGACCGGGACCGCCGCGTCGAACCTCGAGTGCACGCTCGCCGACGAGTCAGGCACGCTCCTGCTGGTCTTCCAGGGTCGGCCGCAGATCCCCGGGATCGAGCCCGGTGCGCGACTTGTGGTCGAGGGAATGGTCGGCTCGTGGGACCACAACCTGGCGATCTTGAACCCGGACTATGAGCTGATCGCTGGCAGCACCGACCACGAGGACTAGGGCGGTGCTCGACCGGCTCGCCCACGAACCGGATTGGTAGGGTGCGACGGTGACGCCGAGCGAGCAGGCCCCCGCTCGTCTGCTTCCCGACGGCGACGAGATCGGCACGCCTCCCTCTGATCGTCGGTTCCGACCCGACATCCAGGGGCTTCGCGCCCTGGCCGTGATCGTCGTCATCGGCTATCACGCCAAGCTGCCGCTCTTTGGTGGCGGTTTCGTCGGTGTCGACGTGTTCTTCGTGATCTCCGGCTTCGTGATCACCGGCGTGCTGCTCAGGGAGCGCGCAGCTTCACAGCGCACCTCGCTGGCCAGCTTCTGGGCTCGCAGAGCACGACGGATCCTGCCGGCGGCGACGCTCGTCCTCGTCGTCACGGTCGCCGCCACCTACCTCACCGAGGGGATCCTGCGCGGCTACGACGCAGCCACCGACGGGCGATGGGTGGCGGTGTTCCTCGCCAACTTCCGTTTCGCCGCCATTGGGACGAACTACCTCGGGGCCCAAGCGATCCCCTCGCCGCTCCTGCACTTCTGGTCACTCTCGGTCGAGGAGCAGTTCTACCTGGCCTTCCCGCTTATCTTCGCTGGCGCCGCAGTGCTCGGCACTCGGTGGCGCACCTCGACGGTCCCCGTCGCTGTCGGGCTCGTGGTGCTGATCTCCTTCGCCTGGTCGGTCATCGACACGGCATCGCACCCGATCGCTGCCTACTACTCGCCCCTCACACGAGCCTGGGAGCTCGGTGTCGGCTGCATGGTGGCGCTCGGGGTTCCGGCACTCCGACGGCTCAGGCCGACGGCGGCTGCTGCGACGACCTGGGTCGGCGTGGCGCTCATCGGCGCCAGCATCCTCTTCTACAGCGATGCGACTGCCTATCCGGGGAGCGCCGCACTTGTTCCGGTGCTCGGGGCGGCCCTCGTGATCGCAGGCGGGGTGGTGGCACCGCGCCTCGGCGCGGAGCTCGTGCTCGGCACGTGGGTCGGCCTGCGACTCGGCGAGCTCTCCTTCTCGCTCTACCTGTGGCACTACCCAGCACTGTCGCTGACCAGCCAGCTCGAGCCAGGACCGCTCCGGATCGCCACCAAGCTCTTCCTCTTTCTCGTGATCCTCGCCCTCTCGATCGCGACCTATCACCTTGTCGAGAACCCGGTCCGCCACTCCAGCTGGCTGAGACGACCGGCCCGAAGCCTCGCTCTCGGTGCTGCTCTGGTGGCGCTGGCCCTCGGCCTGCTCACCGCCATGCTGCTCGTGAATCCGCTGCCGGGAAGCACTGGCCCAATCCCCGGCCCTGCGACGGCGCAGCTCGGCACCATCGAGCACCAGATCGGCGCCGGCGCAGTGGCGAATGCCGCGCCGAGATCCTTCGTGCCTTCGCTCGCCATCCTGCACGCCACAGCGCTCCACTCACCGGGCATCTCAGGTGCGTGCATCTCGAAGATCCAGGACCGCAAGCCGGCGCCGGCGTGCTACTTCGGCGACACCACGGCGACCAAGACCGTGGTGCTCCTCGGTGACTCGCAGGCGATGATGTGGTCGTCGGCGATCCAACAGCTGGCGCTCACACACCACTGGCGACTACTCCTGCTCGGCCTCGATGGCTGCCCGCCGTGGTACGACATCCCTCACATCCACGATGCCGCTGGATGTCATGCCTTCCAGCGCTACTCCTTCAAGCGCATTGCGTCGCTTCATCCGGCGCTCGTGCTCATCACCGGGGCACCGGTCCACGCCACGGGGGGCTTCGCCGCCGACGGTGCCGGCCTCGAGCGGCTACTCGCCGCAGTCACTCCGCACGCCAAGGCGGTCGGCGTGCTCGGTCCGGTGCCATGGTTCGCAGGACGCTGGACTGGCTTGAGCCCGCCCGAGTGCATCGCGGAGCACTCGACATCGCTGACCAGCTGCTCGCTCAGCGTGGCCACGCTGGAGAAGAGCTTCGGTGCCTTCGCGGTCCAGCTCGACGCTGCAGCCAGGCACAGCGGTGTGCCGCTGGTCAGCCTGCGCCGGCTGTTCTGTACGGCATCGACTTGTCCGGTGCTCGCTGCGCATCGGGTGATCTATCACGACCCGTGGCACATCACTCCTGTCTGGTCGACCTATGTCAGCCCGGCCCTCGACCAGCTGCTCACGGCTCAGGGAATCGGGCTCGCAGGCTGAGTGGCTTTGGGGCGCCGGGCAAGCGGTGGCGGTGTGCTCTGGTAGAACCTCAACCGAGACGAGTAGTGACGCCGCGACTCG
>CAITOG010000097.1 GCA_903893955.1 uncultured Actinomycetes bacterium | reverse complement strand
TCGTCTCACCCAAGAACGAACGACTGCAAGCTTTCCTCTCAAAGGTCCTGTGATGGCACACGCCAGCCGTTGGCCAGATGATCCTCTGGCTGCGGACACTGGACTTCCGCTTGCGGGCGTACGCGTGCTCGATCTCTCGAGGGTCCTCGCTGGGCCGCTGTGCGCAATGATCGCGGGTGATCTTGGTGCCGACGTCATCAAGGTGGAGCCGCCCGGTGGTGATCCAGTCCGACAGATGGGCCCACCCACCCTTGGGGACGACGCCACCTACTTCCTCGCGGTGAATCGAAACAGGAGGAGCATCGAGGTCGATCTGTCGACAGCTGCCGGGCGCGAGCTTGTCGCGAGACTCGCTGCAGAGGCTGACGCGGTGGTGGAGAACTTCCTGCCCTCCCAAGCCGAGGCCTTTGGACTTCCCGCACTCAAAGAGAGCCTCCCATCCGTGGTGTGGATCACGATCTCGCCAGCTTCGAGTGGTGGACCGCTCGCCGGCAGACCAGCCTTCGACCTTCTGGCCCAAGCTCGAAGCGGTCTGATGAGCGTGACCGGGACCACCGAGACCGGGCCGCTCAAGACTGGCGCCCCGATCGCAGACGTCGTCACCGGGCTGTACGGGGCGATCGGACTCCTGACGGGGCTCCTCGAGCGAGCCAGGCGTCCTACTCGGCCTGCGCGTCGGATCGAGGCACCCTTGCTTGAGTCGACGATGTCGGCGCTTGTCAACCAGGCTGCGGGCTTCCTCGGCGCTGGCAAGGTGCCGGAGTTCCTCGGAAACGACCACCCGAGCATCGTCCCCTACGCCCCCTATTCGACCGCAGATCTCGACATCTTGATCGCGGTGGGGACTGAGCGTCAGTGGCGAGCACTCGTCGAAGCCCTCGGTGATCCTTCGCTTGTTGCGAACGATGCACGGTTCGCCACCAATGCGCTCCGCGTCGAGCACCGCGACGCGCTTCGTGAGCTTCTCGAAGGCATCCTTGCAACGAGGGGAGTCGACGCGTGGATTGAGGAGCTCGAAGCTGCTGGCGTTCCATGTGCGCCGGTGAACGATCTCCCTGCGGCATTCGCACAGGAGCAGATCGCCGCGGGTGATCTCGTCGAAGAGGTCGCGCTTGCGGGTGGGGAGACGACCGGCATGCTGCGGTCGCCCTTATCGATCGATGGCCGCCGACCACCGATTCGTCGTCGTCCCCCGGCGCTCGACGAACACGGTGACTCGATCAGGGCGTCGCTGGAGGTCTAGATGGCAGCTCGAACCACCAAGGAGATCCTCGAGGTCGACGAGGGAGACCTCACGCCGCTGGTCGCTGCGATCGACTCGTTGGAGATCCGAGAGGGATGGATCAATCTGACGCCAGGTGTCCCAGCTGAGGTCGTGCCCGAGCAGCAGCGATCCGTGTTCACGTGGCTTGTTGGTGCTGCGGGACCGGCGGCACCGCTGGCGACCTGGATGCCGTCACCACCTGGTTCGACCAAGCCCGGCCGATTTGGCGTCCTTCACCAACGGGGTCGGTTGAATCGCCAGGGCATCGCTGGCCTCGCCTCGATTCCCTCGTCGTGGAAGACCGCTGGCGACCATGCACGCAGGGGCCTGCTCTTCGACGTCGCACAGGCCACGTCGGTGGAGATCGCCGAGGCGCTCACGGGAATCGTGGAGGAGCTCGCCACCGTCCCGACGACGGGGCGCTACCTCGCGGAGCTCTTCCGACGTTGAGGGGTCACTCGGCGGGAGGCGAGTGGAGCGGTCGGCCGCTAACGATGTCGACCCAGGCGAAGTCGTCGACCGTCGAACGACGCAGCTTCGTCACCGGCGCAGACGGTCGTCCGAGCGCCACCAACGCAGCGACACAGTGATCCTTTGGGGCGTCGACGAGCTCGAGCACTCGGTCTTCGTGGAGCACTGGCATCGTGGTGATCACGCCGCCCAAGCCTCGCTCACGAGCACCGAGGAGGATGTTCCACACGAACGGGTAGATCGACCCCCCTCCGGCGAAGGTGTAGCGATCGAGGTCGCGATCGACCGCCGCCAAACACGAGAGGTCGGCCAGCACCAGCAGGAGGACAGGCACCTGGTCAAGGTTCTCGGCGAAGCCCGGGTTGTGGCGACCGAGCTCTGCCATGTCCCCGGCAGTGCGCCGTGCCGCATTCTCGACCTCACGGTCGTTCACCGGGCTGAACGGCGTCAGGCCGGCGGCCACCTGGCCGAGATACTCATACCAGCCCTCAAGGTAGATCTCCTTGACCTTGGCACGGAGCACGGCATCGTCGAGGACCACCACGCGCCACCCCTGGCGGTTGCCGCCGCTCGGGGCGAACCGTGCGTCATCGAGGATCGATCTGAGGGTGAGCTCGTCGATCGGCTCATCGGTGAACTCTCGAGTTGCAGGGATGGAGCGGAGTGCCTCGCGAAGGTCCATGGCGGGAGGTTACAAGCAGCCTCTCGCTGTGGAATGCTCTCTGCGGGAAGGGGGTCCCATGGAGAAGCTGCAGTACCTCGCATGGCTACCGGAGGGCACGACGCCAGCTGAGGTCCGACACCGGTTCATAGACGAGATCGCACCTACCTTGCTGGGCACCGAACTCTTGGGCCTGACCATGGATCTCGACGACGACGGTGCGGCGATCCCTGCCCCGGTCCCGACGCCAGAAGGCGAGCACGCGCCAGCAGCGCTCGTCTCGCTCTGGTTGGACTGCTACGACCGCCGAGGTGAGGCTGAGGCGATCCTCAGAGAGGCAACGGTGAAGCTCGAGGGCTACTCCGTGGTCGAATCCCTCTACACCGAGTACGGGGGCAGCCCGTGGGCAGGTCCACGCGATTGGCCTGACGGGCAGCGCTCGCCGGGCGTGGTCACGGTGGCTCGGTTCGAGCAGCTCCCGGGGACAGACTTCGAAGAGTGGCTGGCCTTCTGGCATGGTCACCAATCACCGATGTCAGAGGCGATTCAGCCGAGATGCCGCTACGTGCGCAACCTCGTCGTCAGGCCGCTCGGCCCAGGCCAGCCTGCGTGGCGGGGCATCGTCGAGGAGGCATGGCCGAGCCTCGAGCACGTCACCGATCCGATGCTGTTCTACTGCGCAGACGGCGACCCGGGCGTCATGGCGGCCAACGTGACGACCATGATCGATCACGTGACGAAGCTCATGGACCTCGAGACGATGCGGAGCCAGACGATGAGCGAGTGGATCATGAAGACGGTGGGTGCCTGATGGGGCGATGGTCGAGAGAAGAGCTCCAGCAGGCACATGATCGATTCGTCGAGGTCGCTGCTGCGTGCGCCGTGTCGCGAGAGTGGCGCCCGTGGGCAGAGATGTTCACCGAGGACGCGGAGTATCTCGAGCACTGCTTCGGCCGATTCCACGGGCGACAGGAGATCTACGACTGGATCCAGCCGCTCATGAACGAGTGGCCCAACAGCGAGATGACGTCGTTCCCGCATGACTGGTGCGTCCTTGACGAGGAACGAGGGTGGTGGATCTGTCAGATTGAGAACCGGTTCCGGGATCCTGGCGATGGTGAGGTCTACCAGGCGCACAATCTGACGGTGCTCCACTACGCCGGAGATGGGCTCTTCAGCTACGAGGAGGACGCCTACAACCCGACCGGGTTCGTCCCGATGGTGACGGCGTGGATGGCAGCGCAGCAGGCGCACGAGGGGGAGCGATGAGCAAGGTCACGATCATCACCGATGAGGCGGTCACCGTCGACGGCGAGGTAGTGGGCGACCGCATGCTGATCGACGGTGGTGACCTCGAAGCTGCAACGGGATGGGTTCGCAAGCCAGAAGGGCTGTGCCAGGGGGCGGTGTGCGTCCCCGTCCGTGACGCGGCAGCGCTCGAGGTGGGGACGAGGATCGATCTCGGTGGCTTGGCCCACGCCCTTGGTCGGCGAAGCGTCATTGATCTCGATGCTGGCATCATCGCCATCGCCCGTGACGGTCAAGATCGCAGGGGTGCGCTCGAGGGACTCGTTGCGCCGGATTTCACGTTGCCAGACCTCGATGGTCGTCCTGTGTCGCTCTCTGACTTCGCGGGCTCAAAGAGGATCGTCGTCGCCTTCTCCACGTGGTGTGGCTGCCGATATGACCTGCCGGGCTGGCAGGCACTCGCCGACGAGCTCGCTCCGAGCGGCCTCAAGATCATCACGGTGGCCTTCGACGATGACGCAGCGCTCGTGCGCCCCTTTGCTGAGGACATCGAGATCCCCGTGCTGCTCGATCGCCAACACCTCTTGAGCGAGCTCTACGCGTTCTCCAACGTTCCGACCGCCGTGTGGATCGACGAGCAGGGGAGAATCGCTCGACCCAACGGGCTTGCGTTCGGGACCGACACCTTCGCTGACTTCACTGGCGTGACATCGACGCCCACACTCGATGCGATCAGAGCGTGGGTCCTTGACGGCACGTTGCCGCTCTCTGCTGCTGAGGCGGCCGGGGCGGTCGCGGACCTCGATGAGGCGGAGATCGATGCCCGCTTGCACTTCAGGGTCGGCGCGCAGGCGCGCCGAGATGGCCTCGACGCGGCGGCGGAGCAGCACCTGCGGATCGCCGGCGAACTCGCACCATTCGACTTCTCGGTTCGAAGAGCAGCGATGCCCTTGCTCGGCGAGGACCCATTCGGGCAGGATTTCCTCGACCTCTACGACGAGTGGCAGGCCAAGGGGGCGCCGTACCACGGCGTCACCATCGAAGGTTCCTGACTTCCAGGCGTTGGTGGCTAGGCGTCGCGGCGGCTGAGCAGCATGGTGCCGGCAACGAGTGAGATCGCCACGTAGGCGATCACCCAGATCGAGGCGATCCAGGGGGCCAGCAAGGTCCCAGCGAAGTCCGTGTGCTGGCTGGTCTGCGATGCCATCGCTGTGCCGAGGTTCGACGGCAGGTACGGCTGGATGTGGTCGCGAATGCTCGAGGGCAGCAGCTGGATCAGCAGGGGGACCACCAGGATGAGGACCACATAGAGTGCGATGGTCCCCGCCGTGTTGCGGACGATGAGGCCGAAGCCGAGCGACAAGAGGCCCATCAGCGTCAAGAACAGTGCGGCACGGAAAATCGCAGGAGCGACGCCGGCCTGACTGATCGACACCACCGGGACCGAGGTGGATCGGATCTGCTGGGCGATTGTTTCTCCGACGGGGACCTGGTGGCCACCGCTCGCCAGGAGGACGGCTTCG
>CAITOG010000096.1 GCA_903893955.1 uncultured Actinomycetes bacterium | reverse complement strand
TCGTACTCGATCATGTAGCCGCTGGTCGCAGCGCACGTCACGATCGTCCCGGCCCGCTTGGTCACAAAGACGCTCGCGCCCATGGTCTGGCGGCCCGGGTGCTCGAAGACGATGTCGACATCCTCGCCCACCAGTCCCCGGATGTCCTTGCCCAGGCGGCGCCACTCGGACTCGTCCTGGGTGTGCTCGTCGGCCCAGAAGCGATAGGCCTTCTCCTTGCGGTCGATCACGGCGTCGACGCCGAGCTCATTCAAGATGGCCACCTTGTCGGCCGAGGAGACCACGCCCACCGGGGTCCCGCCGCCGTTGAGCACGTACTGGACTGCGAAGGCCCCGAGGCCGCCGGTGGCGCCCCAGACGAGCACCTTGTCGCCCTGGGTCATGTTGGCCCCATTGGCGCTCACGAGCATCCGATACGACGTCGAGTTGCACAACGCGTTGACCGCTGACTCCTCCCAGGTGAGGTGGGTGGGCTTGGGCATCAGCTGATTCGCCTTGACCACGGCGATCTCGGCCAGGCCGCCGAAGTTGGTCTCGAAGCCCCAGATCCGCTGGTTCGACGCCAGCATCGAGTCGTCGTGGGCGCTCGGGTCCTGGTCGTCGACGTAGTTGCAGTGGATGGTCACCTGGTCGCCGGGGCCCCATGAGCGCACCGCCGAGCCGGTCTTGAGCACGATGCCGGCGCCATCAGAGCCGACCACGTGGTAGTCGAGCGCGTGGCGCTTGCCCCAGGCTGACTCCTTGCCGAGCCGATCCAGGAAGCCGAAGGTCGGCAGCGGCTCGAAGATCGAGGTCCACACCGTGTTGAAGTTGATCGAGGACGCCATGACCAGGACATAGGCCTCATCGGGGGCGAGTTCTGGAAGCGGCACGTCGCCGATCTTCAGCGACTTGCGGGGGTCCTTGTCCTCAGACTCGAGGCCCTCGAACATGGTCTGGTCCTCACGCCGCACGAAGGCGGCGCGGGTCGACTCGGGCATGGGGAGTCCGGCCAGGTCCTCGGCGCTGGCTCCCTCGATGGCTGCAGTGATGATCTCGCTCATGGGCGCCAACCCTAGTGGGCCACCTTCGCCGAGTTGCTCGTGGGTTCCCCGGCTACTCGGTGGCGATGGCGTCGAGCACGTTGAGCCGCGCTGCCCGCCGAGCTGGCCACGAGGCGGCGACCAAGCCGAGGAGCCCAGCGAGGATCAGGAAGACGATCAGGTTCGACCATGGCACGACCAACTCGGTGATCCCCTGATCCTTGAGCGCAGACACGAGGGCGATGCCGAGCCCGGTGCCGACCACGATGCCGATCGCCGCGCCGAACACGGCCAGGATCACCGCCTCGGCTCGGATCATGGTCCTGACCTGGCGTCGGCTCATGCCCACCGCCCGGAGCAGCCCGATCTCTCTGGTGCGCTCGAAGACAGAGAGCATGAGGGTGTTCACGATGCCGATCAGCGCCACGACGATGGCAAGGGCGAGCAGCGCGTAGACAAGACCGAGCAACTGGTTGACCTGCGCCTCCTGGGCCTTCTCGAACTCGGCTCGAGTCTGGACCTTCAGGTTCGGGTAGCCCGCGAGCCCCTTGGTGAGTTCGGCGGTCAGGGCCGGGTTGGCCGGCGACGAGGTGCTGATCAAGAGGGCAACGGGCAGGGTCGACGGGGCGAAGTTGGCGTGGAAGGTGGGCATGCCGATCAGGTACGACCCCAGAATGACGTTCGGTTGGTAGATCCCGGCGATCCGGAGCCTGGTCGGGCCGGTCTCGGCGAAGGTCACCGGCAGCTTTTGGCCGACGACCAGCTTGTCCTTGGTGGCGGTCGTCGAGTCGACGAGCAGTCCGCCCGAGGCCAGTGCGGCTGGGCCGTTGCCTTGCGTCATGCGCAGTGTGACGGTGCGAGCGACGTCGGCTGGTGCGAGGCCGCCCACGTAGACCACCGACGGACCGATCTTGGCCTGGCCTGCGTAGATCGAGGAGGCCCGGACCACGCCGGGCAGCTTGGCGGCCGTCGTCCCCGCCGATGCGCTGAAGCCACTGGTGGGTCCGCCCTGGCTCGACGGCGTGACGATGTAGTCAGCGGCGATGGCCTCAGAGACGCTGCTCGTGGCCGAGCGCGACAGCGACGCGCCGAACACCGCGATCGTCGAGACGGGCGCGAGACCGACCATCAGCGCAGCAGCGGTTTGCGCGGTCCGACGAGGGCTTCGCATCGAGTTCTGCCGACCAAGTCGCCCAGGCACGCCGCGGAGTCGTGCCAGGGGGCGACCCAGCACGCTCGCCATAGGTCGGGCGATCAGCGGCGAGAGCATGCCGACGCCGATGAAGATCAACAGCGCACCGATGCC
>CAITOG010000095.1 GCA_903893955.1 uncultured Actinomycetes bacterium | reverse complement strand
CAGCTTGTCCACCGCGGCGACATCGCCGAATCGCTTGGACACGCCCTCAAATAGAACCTTGGCCACGTTGACTCCGTCTCTGGATCTCCACCGCCTCTGTGGGTGCAACCTACTTCGAACGCCCGGCTTGGTCGTGACCTTCGGCCCTACCGCGAGCTCGAGGTCCTCCTTACGGTTCAATCGGGTGCCACATGCGCGCCAGAGGAGGGGACGACGTGACAGTAGATGCGATGCGACCGACATGCCCTATCAACGTGCTCGATCGGGAGTTCATCAAGGAGCCGTGGGCCGGCTACGAGCAGATGCGTACGTCCGCACCGCTCTACTACGACGAGAAAAACGAGCTCTGGGTTGCGAGCACGCATGCGGACGTGACCTATGTGTCGATCCACCCGGAGCTCTTCTGCTCAGGTCAGGGCGTCAGGCCGATCGAGTCGTTCGATCTGTCCTTGATCGGCCTCGACGGTGAGCGGCACGTCCGCCAGCGTCGTCTCATCAACCAGGGCTTCTCGCCCAGGATGATCCGAGCGATGGAGGACCGCGTCCGGCAGGTTGTCACCGAGACGCTCGATGCAGTGGCCACGAAGGGGTCGTGTGACTTCGTCGAGGACATCGCGGTGCCGATCCCGATGGTGGTGATCGCTGAGCTCATGGGTCTCCCGGTGGAGGATCGGGACCGCTTCTGGCACTGGTCTGACGCGATGATGGGTGGCGAGGGTCGGACCGATCCCGACGACCCCAAGCTCGCCGCCGCCGGGCAGGCGTTCGGCGAGTACATGGACTACGTCTCGGGCTTGGTCGCAGAGCGCAGGGCGACCTATCGGGCGGCCAAGGCAGCGGGCACCGAGCCGCCTGCCGATGACCTCATCAGCATCCTGGTCGGCGCCGCCGAGGAGGGGATCGTCGAGACCGACGAGGACCGTGATCGAGACTCCCTGGCAGCCGACGAGCTCATGATGTTCCTCGTCGTGACGGTCGTCGCTGGCAATGAGACCACCCGCAACGCCATCTCAGGTGGGATGTGGGCGCTGCACAAGTTCCGTGACCAGTGGGAGGCGGCGCGAAACGACCCGAGCCTCTGGGCCACGGGCGCCGATGAGATCACTCGATACGTCAGCCCGGTGATCAGCTTCGTCCGCACCGCCACCTGCGACACCGAGCTCGCAGGCCAGACCATCCGTGAGGGCGAGAAGGTCCTCATGCTCTACCAGTCTGCCAACCGAGACGCGACGGTGTTCGAGGACCCCGACGTGCTGCGGCTCGATCGCAACCCCAACCCGCAGCTCGCCTTCGGGGTCGGTCCGCACGTGTGCATGGGGATCAACCTCGCGCGCCTCGAGATCCGGGTGCTCTTCGAGGAGCTGATGCGTCGGTTCCCCGACATGGACGTCGTCGAAGGTGCAACGGCGACCTACGGCGACTCGACCCTGGTCCATGCCATCGAGTCACTTCCGGTGACGTTCACGCCAGAGCGATAGGCGCCTGCTGCGGAGCGCTCAGGCGATCGCCGCGCCGAGCTCGTCGAGCTTTGTGCGGATCTTCGCCGGGTCGTAGGTCGGCAACGGGCAGACCAGCCGGGTGACGCCTGCTGCTTCGTAGCGCTCGACGAGAGGGTGGCCGGGCCCCGGGCCCATCGAGGTGATCTCGATCGCGTCAGGGTCGCGCCCTGCGTCTTCAGCGCTCTGTCGGACGATGGCGACGAGATCGGCGACCTGGTCGGGGCCTGCGACCGGGAAGTAACCATCGCCGAGTCGACCCGCACGCCGGGCAGCCGCCTCAGAGTGCCCGCCGACGATGATCGGGACTCCACCTGGCCGAGCAGGCTGCGGCGAGCACCGAGCGCGGACATAGGACACGAACTCGCCGTCGAACGTGGGCTCCT
>CAITOG010000094.1 GCA_903893955.1 uncultured Actinomycetes bacterium | reverse complement strand
GGTGAGCTGGTCGTAGAGCCGGCGAGCCTTGCCAAGGTCACGGTGCTAGCGACTGAATCTCGCTGCGTCGGCGTCACCCACCCCGGTGACCTCGAGGTAGTCCAGGCGGACATCGCCGGTCAGGTCGAGGCCGGCGAGCGACCCGCGCACCCGTTCGACGCCGGCTGATCGTCGGCCGAACCGGCCTGGCCGGTGCACAGGTCCACAGACGCGACGAAGCCCCGAGTGACTGGAAGGCCAGAGCCTCCCCGCCTCTCGGGGCGTCGCCCGGATGACTCTGAAGCCGGTACCCGAGCCGTGTCGGACAACCCGGTCCCAGCCCACCTCCGCCGCCCGAAGGCACCGCAGGTGGCGAGCCACCCTCCAGGTCCGCACCGTGCCGTGTGGCGATCTCCCCTTGCGGGTTGATCCCCGCCCCCGCTCAGCTCTCCCGAAGGAGCCCCCTGCGAGGGCCGCTTCACCGACGGCCTTGCGGCCTCCGACTCTGCGTCCGGCGGGTGTTGCGTACCCGGCGTGAGGACAGTGTGCGCCCCAAAGTCTGAGGTTCGCAATGGATCAACACGAAATCCTCTGGTTACCCACGAGATTTCCTGGTTCGTCCCCAGCACCCTGCGCACTATCCTGTGCTTCCCCACAAGTCGAGCGCCACTTACCCACAGGACGGACGTCACTGCGGCAGCCGCTCGGCGCTCAGCCCTTCGGCCGCACCCGGTCGTTGTCCGGATCGAAGAGGCCACGCATCTGCGGGAACATGGTCGCGATCCGCCCGCCGGCATTGATGGCAAAGCGATTCTCCTGCAGCCACTTTGGCGTCACGATGGCGCCGTCATCGTGCCACACAGAGGCCAGGCCGACACAGGTGCCGAGCGTCGTCGACCATGCGGCCGAGGTCACCTGGCCGACCGCGACGTCGTCGCGAAGCACGAGCTCACCACCCCAAAGCATCACGTCGTCGTCATCAAGACGGAATGACACCAGACGTCGACGTGGACCATCAGAAATGGCCGCCTCGACCGCCGTACGGCCAACGAAATCGATGTCGGTCCCGAGCTTGCAGGTGAAGCGCAGTCCTGCCTCGACCGGTGTGCGGTCGGGCGTCAGGTCAGTGCCGAAGGCTCGGTAGCCCTTGTCGAGTCGGAGCGAGTTGATCGTGTAGTAACCGGCGTCTACCAGGCCGAGATCCTCGCCAGCGGCCATCAGGTCCTCGTAGACCCCGACTGCGAACTCGACAGGAACGTAGAGCTCCCAGCCGAGCTCTCCGACATAGGTGATGCGAGTGGCGCGAACGGTCGAATAGCCCAAATCGATCTCCTGGCTCGTCGAGAAGGGGAACGCCTCGTCAGAGAGGTCCGCTCGTGTCACGCGCCCGAGAAGCTGTCGAGAACGAGGCCCCATGACACCGAAGACCGCCCAGGCGTTCGAGACGTCGACCACGACGACGTGCTCATCATCGCCGACGTGCGCCTCGATCCATGCCTTGTCACGAGCAGGTGACGCGGCACTGGTCACGAGCATGAACGTGTCGTGGGCGGTGCGGGTGATGGTGACGTCCGCCTCGTAGCCGCCTCGCTCGTTGAGCATCCCGGTGTACATCGCTCGGCCGATGTCTACGGTCACCTCGGCGGTGCAGAGCCGCTCGAGGACCGACGCGGCGTCGCGTCCGATGACCAGCAGCTTGCCGAACGAGGTCTGATCGAAGATCGCAACGGCCTCACGGGTGGCTCGCTGCTCCCGATCTGTCCAGGCGAGCCACGAGGGCTTCGACCATGTGTACTCGAGCTCTGGCTCGACACCAGGCGGGGCGAACACGTTGGGGCGCTCCCAGCCCATCTTCGAGCCGAAGAGCGCACCCTTCTCCTCGAGGAGATGGTGGATCGGCGAGCGGCGGAAAGGCCGAGCGCTCGCCAACTCCCGGTTCGGCCACGGGACGGCGTAGTGCAGGCCGAGGATCTCCCCCACCCGGTCCTTGAGCCACTGGTTGTTGGCGTTGAAGCTGGCGAAACGCCGGATGTCGACTGCGACGAGGTCACTCGTCGGTTCACCATCGACGATCCACTCTGCGAGCGCCCGAGGGCTAGTCCTCGGTCGAGATGAAGACGTTCTTCACGTCGCTGAACGAGTTCAGAGCGTCAGGGCCGAGTTCTCGACCGATCCCCGACTGCTTGAAGCCCCCGAAGGGAGTCCAGTACCG
>CAITOG010000093.1 GCA_903893955.1 uncultured Actinomycetes bacterium | reverse complement strand
TCCATGCCGGCGGAGAAGGCCTTGTCGCCAGCACCGGTCAGCACCACGACCCAGCAGTCTTTGTCTTCCTCGAGCTCGTCCAGGGCGCCACCGAGCGCCTGGGCGGTGGCCAGGTTGATCGCATTGCGGGCATCTGGGCGGTTGATCGTCAGAACTTCGACGTGCCCGATGCGGTTCCTCAGGATCTCGTCAGCCATGGTTCCACTCCTCAGGTAGGACGAGCGGAGCGCCCGTCACGTGCGGACCGCACGATACCAAGCACGGCGGCGAGGGTCGAAGTGCGAGACTGGGGCAACGATGGAACCTGCATCCTCGACCGCCGTGCGCACCAGCATCCTCGTGGGCGGCCACGGCGTTGACGGCAACCTCGACGGCCCTGGACAGCCGGCTTCGACGTGGCGCGAGGCTGAGGCGCTCGGACGAGTGGAGCCGTCAGGTGACGGGGCGAGCTTCATCGCCGACCCGGACCGTTTGCTCGATCGGGTGGCTGCGCTCGGGGTCGACGAGGTCCTGCTGCGAGTGTGCTGGGCGCGGGTGGAGCCCGTCGAAGGCATCTACGCAAACACCGAGATCGCGCGCGTGCGAGCGCTGAGTGACACCATCAGGTCGAGGGGGCTCAGCGTCGGCATCGTCCTGAGCGACGGGACGCTGCCTGAGTGGCTTGGGCCTGAGGGCTGGCTGCTCCCGGCGACGCCGCAGCGATTCGCGGCGCTTGGTCGTGCACTGGTCGACGCGGTCGGCGAACCATCGGTCGTGGTCGCACTCGAGGAGCCGGCGACGTTCGCAGCTGCCGGCTGGCTCGTTGGCGCTGCCCCCCCGTTTCGACGGGCAGCGTTCCTTGACAGCCTTGCTGCACTCGATGGGATGCTGGCGAGCGCAGCGGCGCTGGCTGGCTCGCTGGGCACCATGCGCTCCACCTTTCTCTCGAGCCCCGGCGTGCTCGGCGCGCTCGAGGCGACGCTCCTCGGGCAGCCCGTCCCTCCGGTCGAACCATGGGCCGCAACCCTGCTTGCGAGGGCGTCTGCAGCGACGCCTCAACGAGTCGACCGAGAGGCACGTGCCGCTGTCAGGTGGCCGATCGCCCCGATCGGCGATGAGGTGCCGCTGCCGCCAGGGCTCCCGGGTGCGCTGCTGGGTCGCCTCGTCGCTCCTGGCGACGTGCCGTCGCTGCTCGAGATCTCGAGTGGCGCGTCGCTGCGAACGGTGGCCGCGCTCATCGATGAGCGAGGCAGGGTCAGCCGATTGCGGGGCCACCTCCGAAAAGAGCGCCTGACTGCACTCCTCGCCGCCGTCGACGGCCTGGCGCCAGAGCGCAGGCTCGAGCGAGTGGTCATCGGCGAGCTGACAGACCGGTGGCGGTGGGGGACCTATCGGTCACGAGAGGGGATCGTTGGCGTCGACCGGCTTCGCGGCCCGACCGGCGCCGAGGCACTGGACACCGATGCAGCTGGCGTCGATGCCGTCTCGACCATGGCGGCAGTGCTGGCGGCGCGGTAGGGCTGCGGCTCAGCCCTCGTCGTCGGCGTCGACCTGCTCTGCTGCCTGGCGTGCCTCGGCGAGGTCCTCCTCGATGGCGAGCGAGGGATCGACGTTGGACTGCTCGAAGGCTGTCTCCATCGCCGCTTCCTTGCGCCGGCCACGGATGAACAAGGTGGTCGCCACCAACAAGATGATGAGAAGCATCGCCGTCTGGACCCATCCGGCGTACTTCTCTGCGCGCTGATAGGCGTTGCCCACGAAGTAGCCCAGCAGCGTGAAGGCCACACCCCACACGATCCCGCCGGCGGCGTTGGCGGCGAAGAACGTCCGGTAGTGCATCCTCGAGGTGCCCGCCAGCGCCGGCATGACAGCTCTGAAGAAGGCGGTGAACCGACCGATGAACACGGCGAAGGCACCGCGTCGGCGAAGGAGCTCGAGGGCCTTGTCGAGCCCGCCGCGTCGAGAGGCGAGGAGTCGAGAGTCGAGGACTGTTTCTCCCCATTCGCGCCCGATCCAGTAGCCGACGGTGTCACCGACGATGGCGGCCACCACCACGATGACCGCGAGGACCACGACGTTGGCGTGCCCGCCCGATGCCGCCACGCCGCCCAAGATCACCGCTGTCTCGCCGGGGAAGACGAAGCCGAAGAAGAAGGCATCCTCGACGAAGACGAGGATGCCGACGATCACGTAGACCCAGATGGCCGGCAAGGTGATGATCTTGCTGATGAGCTCCTTGATGTGGGGCCCACCCACAACGATGGCCACGATGGCCACGGGGATGACGATGGCAAGTGCGATGACCTCGCGCTTGGTGAGGCCGAGCAGCGCCTTGTCTCCAGCCATCTGGCCATCCTTGCAGGTTGCTCGCGCTCAGGCGCCTCTCAGCGCCTGTGTGGGAACATAACCAGATGGCTGCATCACCTCGACCGACGCATCACTCCGCTCCCGTGACCACACCCTCACCGTTGCGGCCACCGCCTCGAGGTTGGGCGCTCGCCGGGTGGGCTCTGCTGCCGCTCCGGGTCTTCATCGGCGTGACGTTCTTGTTTGCCGGGCTCCAAAAGCTCGCCAACCCCAACTTTCTCGATGCCAACAGCCCGTCGAGCATCCAGGCACAGCTCCAGGCCTCGATCTCGGTGCACAGCCCGCTGCACTTCTTGCTCGAGCACCTGCTC
>CAITOG010000092.1 GCA_903893955.1 uncultured Actinomycetes bacterium | reverse complement strand
CGGGCGAGCTGCGCTGTGGTCACCGCCTCGGTGGCGGTGAAGCAACCTGCGGTGTTGGGCAGGATGCGGATCTCAAGCTCCTCGAGCAGATCGAGGAGACCACCCTGGGTCGAGGTGTCGATGCGTCGGACCGCGACGGTCGCCACCTCGGTGGCTGACGCCACCAGCGCCTTTCGCAGCTGCTCGAGCGACACCATCCCGCCGGTGCCCATCAAGAGCCGCGAGGACAGCGTCTGTGAGCCGATCGTCAGCGCATCTCCCATCCGCCTGAGCCTAGGTCGAGGCCTGTCGCTAGATTCACCCCATGACCCCCAACGCAGCGATGACCATCGCCGGCTCCG
This sequence comes from uncultured Actinomycetes bacterium, assembly GCA_903893955.1. GTDB lineage: Bacteria > Actinomycetota > Acidimicrobiia > Acidimicrobiales > RAAP-2 > CAIUMH01. The sequence goes on along the minus strand of CAITOG010000092.1, from coordinate 1,348 downwards.
ACTCAGGTGGTGGCGCAGGCATCGAAGCGGACCTTCGAACCTTCGCTGCACATCGAGTGCACGGCACCGTGGCCCTGACCGCGGTCACCGCCCAGAGCACTGTCGGCGTCACTGCAGTCGCAGCCCTCGAACCCGAGATGGTGGTCACCCAGATCCGCACCGTGCTCGACGACATCGAGGTCACGGCTGCCAAGACCGGCATGCTCGCGCGACCCCGCACGGTCGAGGCGGTGGCATCCCTCGCCGCCAGTGGCGAGCTGCCGCTCCTCGTCGTCGACCCAGTCCTCGTCTCCTCGACGGGCCACCCGCTCATGGAGGACGGCGGCGTGTCGGCCTATCGCGACTCGCTGATCCCCTTCGCCACGATCCTCACCCCCAACCTCCGCGAGGCAGCACTCCTCCTCGGCGTGCCGGTCGAAGAGCTCGGCACGCTGCCAGCCATGGCAGACGCGGCGAGGTCGCTCTGCGATCTCGGCGCGACCTGGGTCATCGTCAAGGGCGGCCACCTCATCGTGGGCGGCGCCACCGAACGTCGCTCGCCAGATGTCGTGGTCGGTCCAGGTGGGCTCACCGAGCTCGAGGGGGCTCGTGTCGAGACGGGGAACGATCACGGCACCGGCTGCTCGCTGGCCGCTGCCTGCGCAGCCAACCTTGCCAACTCGGTTGCTCCTCTCGAGGCCATCAGCCAGGCCAAGGCCTTCGTCGCGAGAGCGCTCGCAGGGGCCGCCTCATGGTCGATCGGCCACGGGCACGGTCCGATCGACCACCTGGGGTGGGGACCCGACGCCATCGAGGGCCCCTAGGCTCAAGTGCCGTGAGCACACAGATGACGGACGACGTCGCGCGCGATTCGAAGGGGCGCCCTCTCCCCCCGCCGAACGTTGCCCCAACGAGCATCAAGTGGGCGATGATCGTGCCACTCTCAGCGCTCGCCGTGCTGGCCACCTTCATCATCATCAACTCGCTCGACAGCACCGGGCCATCGACCACGACCACAACGATCCCGGCCCTCAAGAAGGTCTCGGGACTCGTCCCGCAGGCGACCAGCCCCTTCGACCCTTACGTCGAGAACGGCGAACCGCCGCCTGACATCCTCTCGGCGGTGGTCATCCCGACTGGGACGAGCACCCCCGCCCTGATCAAGAACCAGGGCGAGGCGACCTCATACGACAGGACCCTGTCCTTCAGCTCCCCCGCCTCGGCCGCCGCGCTCTACTCGTTCTTCCACAAGGAGATGGAGGGGCACGGCTGGAAGGTCTTCTCGACCGGGGCCCCTGTCCACAAGCGTGGCGTCGAGATGCTGTCTCAGAAGGCCGGGTCCGACAGCTGGTACTGGGAGCAAGGCGTG